>NZ_JBWOMN010000070.1:0-81619 GCF_056449545.1 Oceanicella sp.
CGCGGCCTCGGGCACCCCCGGCGCCCCGGCGGCGCTGGCGGCCGAGGCGGCTGCCAAGACCGCGGCGGTGTCGGCGCTCGGCGCGGCTTTCGCCGCGGCTGCCGGCCCCATGGGACCGCCCGACATGCATATATGCTCCATGCCGGCGGCGCCGACCCCGGTGCCCCACGGCCCCGGCGTGGTGCTTCAGGCCAGCCAGACCGTGCAGATAAACTGCCTGCCCGCCTGCCGGCAGGGCGACAAGGTGATCGAGCCGCTGGGCCCGCCCAACGCCATCGTCATGGGCTGCATGACGGTGCAGATCGGCTGAGCCGCAGCCGCGACGACCTGAACGAAACGCCAAGGGGCGCTTGCCCGTCGCCGCCGCGCCAAGGCAAACCCTGTCGCGCGCCGCCGCGTATTCGCGCGCCAGCCGCGCCACCAGCCCGGCGGCGGGCAGCACCTCATGCACGGCGGCGATGCCCTGCCCGCAGCCCCAGATATCCTTCCACGCCTTGGCCTTGGAGCCGCCGCCGGAGCCGAAATTCATCTTTGACGGATCGCTTTGCGGCAGGTCGTCGGGGTCGAGCCCGGCGCTCTCGATCGATCCGCGCAGGTAATTGCCGTGGATGCCGGTGAACAGGTTGGTGTAGACGATGTCCTCGCCCGCGCTGTCGACGATCTCCTGCTTGTAGGCGTCGCTCGCCGCCGCCTCCTCGGTGGCGATGAAGGGCGAGCCCACATAGGCCAGATCCGCGCCCATGGCCTGCGCCGCCAGCACCGCGTCGCCGGTGCCGATCGACCCCGACAGCAGCAGCGGCCCGTCGAACCATGCGCGGATTTCCGCGATCAGCGCGAAAGGCGACAGCGTGCCCGCATGCCCGCCGGCGCCCCAGGCCACGGCGATCAGCCCGTCGGCGCCCTTGGCGACGGCCTTGCGGGCGAACTTGTCGTTGATCACGTCATGCAGCGCGACGCCGCCATAGGAATGCACCGCCTCGAACACCTCCTCGCGCGCGCCCAGCGAGGTGATGACGATCGGAACCTTCCATTTCACGCAGGCCTCCACGTCATGCATCAGCCGGTCGTTGGAGCGATGCACGATCTGGTTCACCGCGAAGGGCGCGGCGGGGCGGTCCGGGTTGGCCGCGTCCCACGCCGCAAGCTCGGTGGTGATCCGCTCCAGCCACTCATGCAGCACCGGCCCGGGGCGCGCGTTCAGCGCCGGGAACGACCCGACGATCCCCGCCTTGCACTGGGCGATGACCAGATCCGGGTTGGAGATGATGAACAGCGGCGAACCGACCACCGGCACGCGGAGGGTCTGCAGGATCGGTGGCAGGGACATGGGCGGCGGCTCCTCGATTGTTGCGCGCCCAAGCTAGGACCGCGCGCCGGCCCGGGCAATCGGGACGTTGCGTCACGATCGCCGCGCCGGGGAAACCCGGTCATGCCATGGGGTCCGCGCGGGTCGCGGCCTTCCCGGACACAGGGCGCGAAGGCGATTCCGCGCGCTCAGCCGCCCTCGATCAGCGCCCCCGATCAACGCCCCCGATCAGCGCCCCCGATCAACGCCCCTAATCAGCGCCCCCGATCAACGCCCCCGATCAGCGCCCCCATTCAACGCCCCCGCCGCAATCCCGATCCCGGCGACGCGGGCCCGGGCCCCGATCCGGCGCAAGGCGGCGCCGGGCCGCGCGAGCGGCCACGCGTCACGGCGCGGCGGCGCGTTCGGGGCGATAAACGTGGAATCCGCCATGCACGACCACCGTGTCGCCGTCATGCTGGCCGCCCACGAGGTTGAGCGTGTTGGCCTGCACCCGCCGCGCCGCGGCGCCGGTCCCGACATTCTGCTCATAGAAGGTCACGCGGCCGTTGGCGTGGATCTCCTTGATGATCGCAGTGTGGTTGGGGGCGCCGCGGGTCTCCTCGCGCCAGCCGTCGGCGTTCTCCACGCGCACCCGGAAATTGCGGAACTGCACGATGTCGCCGGGGCGGGCCTGGGCCAGCGCCACGCTCTCGCCCCAGACGTAATCGGCGTTGGCGGAGATCTCGCCGTAATCGGGCGCGGATTTGGCCCCGGCGCCGCGCAGCGCCTGATCCGCAAGGTCGTAGCATTCGCCGCGCCCCACGCGCGAGCCCATGTTGCGTTCGCAGAAACGCAGCACCTGAGCGTTGATGGTCATGGATCCTCCCCTCGCAATTGCATGGCGTCAATCGGCCCGCGCAGGCGCCAGGGCGGCAAGCGGCCCCGGCGCGGTCGGCAAAACGCCGCGCGCGGCGCCTTCAGCATACACCAAATCGCCTGAACGAAGAAATGCGCGCCCGATCCGGGGCGCGCCGCGGGATCGGGCGACCACATGCGCCGGAGTCGAAATCGCCGCCCGCCGCGAAGCGGCGCGGCGGCGCTGGAACGCCAAAGCCTATCGCGCCGCTCAGGGCGCGATCAGCACCTTGCCATTGGGCTTGGCGAGTTCCTCGGGCAGGCGATCCGTCACATCGGCCAGCGACAACACGCCGGTCACGTCGGTGCGCCACTTGCCGGTGACGAACCGTTCCTGCACCTCCTGGATCGCCTTGATCTGCTCGGGGCGCGGCGTGGCGCGCATCCATTGCGTCAGCCAGAACCCCTCGATGCGCTTTTGCATGAAGATGAACTGCCCCATCTCGCGCAGCACCGGCGGTTCGGAACTGAGCTTGCCGTAGCTGATCCAGCGGGCGCCGCGCGGCATGGCGAAGAACATGTCGGCGGCGATCTGGTCGCCCACCGCGTCGAGCATCACCCGCGGCTTCAACGCCGCCGCGATTTTGGCGAAGCGCGCCGGAAAATCGCCGTCCACCGCGTTCAGCGCATGGGCCGCGCCCATCTCCTCCAACATGGCGATCTGGCTGTCGCGGCGCACGGTGACGATGGGCGCCACGCCGTGATCGCGCCCCAGCCCGATGATCAGCTTTCCCAGCTGGCTGGCGGCCGCGGTGAAAACGAAGCTGTCCGCGCCATCCTTGCGCACGATGTCGAACATGGCCATGGCGGTCAGCGGATTGACGATCTGCCCGGCCGCGTCCTCGTCGCGCAGATCCGGGCGCAGCGGGATGCAGGCGGCGGCGTCGGTGAGCGCGTATTCCGCCCAGGCCCCGGAATGGCTGGCGTAGAACGCCACCCGCTGGCCGACCAGCGCCCGCGCGTGATCGCCCTCTCCCGCGACCACCTCGCCGCAGGCCTCGAACCCGGCGGGCAGTCCCTTCACCCGCGGCTGACCGTATTCGCCCTTGATGAAATGGATGTCGGACGGGTTCACCGAGGCCAGTTTCACCCGGATCAGCACCTGCCCCTCGGCGGGCGCCGGAACCGGGATCTCCTTCAGCTCCAGCCAGGGCGCGACCGAGTCCAGACTCGGCCCCGTGGCCGTGCCCGAATAGCCGTCATGGCGCTGCACCAGCGCCTGCATGGTCGCAGGAATTGTCATTTTCTTTCCTTTTCAAGCGCCTGCAAAGCGTTTCTGCGATGAATTCTCAGGCGCCGCCGAACGCCGCCCCTGCCGAAGGCAGGTGGCGGCGCTGGTCGCGTCAAGTGAAATTCAGGCCCGCTCAGACCTTCTCCTGCGTGTATTTCTTCAGCTCCACCCGGGCCACCTGGCGGCGATGCACCGCATCCGGCCCGTCTGCGTGGCGCAGGGTGCGCAGATGGGTCCAGTTGCGCGCCAGCGGCGTGTCCTGGCTGACCCCGGCGCCGCCGAACATCTGCACCGCCTCGTCGGTGACCTTCAGCGCCACGCGCGGGGCGACCACCTTGATCTGCGAGATATACGGCGCCGCGGCGCGCGCATCGCCCTGATCCATCATCCACGCCGCCTTCAGGCACAGCAGCCGCGCCATCTCGATCTCCATGCGGCTCTCGGCGATGATGTCGTAATTCTGCCCCAGATGCGCGAGCTTCCGCCCGAACGCCTCGCGGCTGAGCGAACGGCGGATCATCAGCTCCAGCGCCGCCTCGGCCTGCCCCACGGCGCGCATGCAGTGGTGGATGCGCCCCGGGCCAAGCCGCCCCTGGGAGATTTCAAACCCCCGGCCCTCGCCCAGCAGCAGGTTTTCCACCGGCACGCGCACATCCTCGAAGCGGATATGCAGATGCCCATGGGGCGCGTCGTCATGGCCATAGACCTCCATGGCGCGCAGCTTGATGACGCCGGGCGTGTCGGCGGGCACCAGGATCATCGAATGCTGCTGATGCCGCCGCCGGCTTTCGTCGGGGGTGTGCACCATGGCGATGTAGATCTTGCAGCGCGGATCGCCGGCGCCCGAGGACCACCATTTCTCGCCGTTGAGCACGTATTCGTCGCCGTCGCGCACGCAGGACATGCGCATGTTGGTGGCGTCGGACGAGGCCACGTCGGGCTCGGTCATCAGATAGGCCGAGCGGATCTCGCCATTCAGCAGCGGCTTCAGCCATTCTTCCTTGTGGGCCTCGGTTCCGTAGCGTTCCAGCACCTCCATGTTGCCGGTGTCGGGCGCCGAGCAGTTGAAGGTCTCCGCCCCCAGATGCGCCTTGCCCATCTCCTCGGCCAGATAGGCGTATTCGACGGTGGACAGCCCGTAGCCCCGGGTCGAATCGGTCAGCCAGAAATTCCACAGCCCCTCGGCCCTGGCCTTGCTTTTCAGCCCCTCCAGCAGCTCGGTCATGCGCGGCGTGTACTGCCAGCGGTCGCCGCCGGCGCCCACGAGGCTCAGAAACTCCTCCGAGGCCGGCGCCACGTCGTCGCGCATGATCTGCGCCACCTTTTCGCGGATCGGCTTCAGCCGGTCGGTCATCCCCAGTGCCATGCTCATGCGGTCTCTCCCTGTCCGGCCGCCAGCCCGTGAAGGCAATAGGCGGCGATTTTGTCGATCAGATCGTTGCGGTCGCGGTCGGTTTCGCCGTCGCGCGCGCGATACCAGAACACCGCGCCATTGGCGGCGGCGAGCAGCGTGCGCGCAAAAAGCGCCACGTCGCAGGGCGCGAAATCGCCGGTCTCGACGCCGGCCGCGATGGCCCGCTCGAACAGCCGCTGGTGGCGGTCGCGCTGGGCGATCAGCCCGTTGAGCGCGGCGCGCTGCTCCGGCGTGGTGGCGGCGCGCAGATGCATGTCGACGCCCTGCAGCGCCACCCGGTGATAAGGCTGGTCGCGCAGGATCGAGACCAGATGCGCGCGCAGCATTCTTTTCATTTTTCCTGTCGGGGGATCGTCGGGCCCGGCCTCGAGCGCCGCGGTCACCTCGTCATGGATCAGGTCCAGCGAATAGCGCACCACATCCACGAACAGATCCAGCTTGGAGCGGTAATAGTGATAGACCCGCCCCTTGGTCGCCCCCATGCGCCGGGCCACGTCGTCGATCGAGGCGGCCGAAAACCCCTTCTCCATGAAGCAATGCGCCGCCGCGTCGAGGATCTCCTCGCGCGGCGCGGCGCGGCTTCCGGCCCCATGCCGCGCGCGGTCGCGCTGCGTATCGGCAATGGCTGCGGTCGGCCTCGGCATGGCGCCTCAAATCAGGGATCAGGACTGTTGCGTTTGTCGCGATCACGCTACATACTACCCGGTATGTTGTCCAGACCCGATAACGGAAACCGGGTTTCAGGGAGGGTGCGATGAGCTATCTCGACGATCTTTTCGGCGTCACCGGCAAGACCGCGCTGGTCACCGGCGGCGCCACCGGCATCGGCCGCATGATCGCCGAGGCGCTGGCGCGGGGCGGCGCGCGGGTGCTGATCGCCTCGCGCAAGGGCGCGGATTGCGCCCGCGTGGCAGAGGAAATCAACGCCGGCCTCGACGGTCCCGGCACGGTCGAGGGCTTCGGCGGCGACGTGGGGACCGAGGAAGGCGTCGCGGCGCTGGCCGGCGAAGTCGCCGCGCGCACCGACAGGCTGCACATCCTGGTCAACAACGCCGGGACCACCTGGGGCGAACCCCTGGGCGCGTTCCCGCATCGCGCCTGGGCCAAGGTGATGGACGTGAATGTCGCCGGGCTGTTCCAGCTCACCCAGTCGCTGCTGCCGCTGCTGGAGGCCGCCGCCTCCGACGAGGATCCGGCGCGGGTGATCAATCTGGGCTCCGTCATGGGCCATTGGCCGCTGGGCGACGGGGCCTATTCCTATTCCGCCTCCAAGGCCGCGGTGCATCACCTGACGCGGATCCTTGCCAAGGAGCTGGCGCATAAGCGCATGACCTTCAACGCCTTCGCGCCCGGCCCCTTCCAGTCGAAGATGACCGCCTTCGCCACCGGCTCCGACGAAAAGGCGGCGCAGGTCGGCAAGGGCGTGCCGCTGGGGCGCATCGGCATGCCCAGCGACGTGGCCGGGGCCTCGCTGTTCCTGTGCTCCAGGGCCGGGGCCTATGTCACCGGCTGCATCCTGCCGCTCGACGGCGGGCTCGGGGTGATGACCGGCGGCGATCTGTTCGGGAGGGAATGATGCAGGACGACGCCAGCCGCCCCGATCTGGGCGAGATCGTGGAGATGGACCCGCGGGACCGCCCGGTCCCGCTCTGGACGGTCGAGGATTTCCTGTCGCGCATCGGCGAGCAGGTGGGCGTCACAAGCTGGCGCCCGGTGACGCAGGCCATGGTGGACCGCTTCGCGCTGGCCACCGACGATTGCAATTTCGTCCATGTGAACCCCGAACGCACGCGGCGCGAGGTCGGGCTGCGCGGCACGATCGCGCATGGCTTCCTGACCCTGTCGCTGCTCTCGAGCATGGGCTACGAGGCGATGCCGCTGGTCGAGGGCGCGACGCTGGGGCTGAATTACGGCATCGACAAGGCGCGCTTCATCTCGCCGGTGCCGGTGGGCGCGCGGGTGCGCGGGCGCCTGACGCTGGCGGATGCCGAACGCAAGCCCGGCGCGCTGATCATCGCCTATGACGTGGTGGTCGAGATCGAGGGCGCCGAGGTCGCGCAGGGCGGCCGCCCGGCGCTGATCGCGCGCTGGCTGACCCACGCGACGCTGGCGGGCGCGACATGACCGGCGCGCCCGATCCGGCATTCGACCTCGCGACGCTCGGCCCTTATCTGGAGGCGAACGTGCCGGGCTTTCACGGCCTGCGCGCATTGCATAAATTCAAGAACGGGCAGTCCAACCCCACCTATCGCGTCGAGGCCGACGGCGGCGCCTATGTGCTGCGCGCCAAGCCGCCGGGCAAGCTGCTGAAATCCGCGCATCAGGTGGATCGCGAATTCCGGGTGATGTCGGCGCTGGCCGCCACCGCCGTGCCGGTCCCGAAGATGCTGCACCTGGCGGATGAGTCCAACCCCACGGGGCGCATGTTCTACGTGATGGAGCATCTGACGGGCCGGGTGTTCTGGGATCCCGCCCTGCCCGAGCAGACCCCGCAGGACCGCGCCGCCATCTACGACGCCATGAACGCGACGCTGGCGGCGCTGCATTCCGTGGACCCGGATGCGGTCGGGCTCGGCGATTTCGGTCGCCCCGGCAGCTATTTCGCCCGCCAGCTCGGGCGTTGGACCAAGCAGTATCGCGCCTCCGAAGTCGAACCCAACGCCGACATGGACGCGCTCATCGCCTGGCTGGAGGCGCATCTGCCCGAAGACGACGGGCAGGTGTCGCTGGTGCATGGCGATTACCGCATCGACAACATCATGTTCGCGCCCGACGATGGCGGCGCGCCCCGCGTGCTGGCGGTGCTGGACTGGGAATTGTCCACCATCGGCCACCCGCTCGCCGACCTCGCCTATCAATGCATGCAGTGGCGCCTGCCCCATGCCGGCGGGTTTCGCGGGCTGGAGGGCGTGGCCCGCGGTCCCGAAACCGGGCTGCCCACCGAAGAGAGCTATATCGCCGATTACTGCCGGCGGCGCGGCGTGCCGGGGATCCCGGACTGGCCGTTCTACCTGGCGTTCTGCTTCTTCCGGCTCGGGGCGATCCTGCAGGGGGTCTATCGGCGCTCGCTGGACGGCAACGCCTCGAACCCGGAAAAGGCGCGCACCTACGGGCGCTCCGTGCCGCTGCTGGCCGCGCTCGCCATGTCAACGCTGAAGGAAAGCCAATGACCCGACGTTTCGAGGGCGCAAGCGTGCTGATCACCGGGGCCGCCGGCGGGTTCGGGCGCGAAGCCGCGGCCGCCTTCGCCGCCGAGGGCGCCTCGCTGGTGCTGTCCGATCATCCCTCGGCCCCGCTGGAGTCGTTTTGCGCCGACTTTGACACGCCGGTCGCGGCGCTGGCGGGCGACGTCGCCGACCCCGACCTGCATGAAAGGCTGGTGGCGCTGGCGCGGGAAAAATTCGGCCGGCTCGACGTGGCGATCAACAACGCCGGCATCGCCCACCCCATGGGCCGCCTGCCCGATATCGACAATGACGCGGCGCGCCGGGTGATCGAGGTGGATCTGCTGGGCGTGTTCTTCGCCATGAAGCCGCAGCTCGTCGCGATGGCGGCGCAGGCGGCGCAGGGCGGCAGGGGCGGCGCCATCGTCAACATCGCCTCGGTGGCGGGGCTGGCCGGGGCGCCGACGATTTCCGTCTATGCGGCGGCCAAGCACGGCGTGGTCGGACTGACCCGCAGCGCCGCGGCGGAATACGCGCGCCGCGGCGTGCGGGTGAACGCCGTCTGCCCGGCCTTCGCGCGCACCGCGATGGTCGAACAGGGGCTGCTCGCAGACGACGACCCGGCCGAGGCCGAACGCCAGCTGGTGCGCGGCGTGCCCATGCGCCGCATCGCCGAGCCGCGCGAGATCATCACCGCCATCCTGTTCGCCGCCGACCCGGCCAACAGCTTCATGACCGGGCAGGCGATCGCGGTGGACGGCGGCATCACCGCGGTCTGAACCGCCGCCAATGGCGGACCGGGATCCGCCATTGGCCCGAAGGCGCCCCTAGTCGGAGGCGTAACCGAGATCGCGCAGCGCCGCCGCGATCTCGTCCAGCACCGCCGGATCGTCGATGGTCGCCGGGGCCTTGAAGGGCTCGCTGTCGGCGATCCTGGCCATGGCGCCGCGCAGGATCTTGCCCGAGCGGGTCTTTGGCAGACGATCCACCACGCAGGCCAGCTTGAACGCCGCCACCGGGCCGATCTTGTCGCGCACCAGCTTCACGCACTCCGCGACGATCTCTCCATGGGGCCGGTTGCAGCCGGCGTTGAGGCACAGGAAGCCCAGCGGCAATTGCCCCTTCAGCTTGTCGGCCACCCCGATCACCGCGCATTCGGCCACATCCGGATGCGCGGCGAGGACCTCCTCCATCGCGCCGGTGGACAGGCGATGCCCGGCGACGTTGATCACGTCATCGGTGCGCGCCATGATGTAAAGATAGCCGTCGCCGTCGATCATGCCCGCGTCGCCGGTCTCGTAATAGCCCGGGAAATGGTCGAGATAGGACGATCGGAACCGCGCCTCGGCATGCCACAGCCCCGGCAGCGTGCCCGGCGGCAGCGGCAGCTTGATGGCGATCGCCCCAAGCTGGTCCGGCCCCAGCGGATGCCCGCCCTCGTCGAGGATCTGCACGTCATAGCCCGGCATCGCCACCGTCGGCGACCCCAGCTTCACCGGCAGCTTCTCGATGCCCATGGGATTGGCGGCGATGGCATAGCCGGTCTCGGTCTGCCACCAGTGGTCGATCACCGGGATGTCGAGCAGGTCCTGGGCCCATTCGATGGTGTCCGGATCGGCGCGCTCGCCCGCCAGATACAGGGTGTTGAGGCAGCTCAGATCGTATTTTTCCGCGTATTCGCCCCGCGGATCCTCGCGCTTCACCGCCCGGATCGCGGTCGGCGCGGTGAAGAAGCTGCGCACCCGGTGCTCGGCGATCACCCGCCAGAAAGCGCCGGGATCCGGGGTGCCCACCGGCTTGCCCTCGTAGACGATGGTGGTGCAGCCCTCGATCAGCGGGCCGTAGCAGATATAGGAATGCCCCACCACCCAGCCCACGTCCGAGGCCGCCCAGAACGCGTCCCCCGGGGCCACGTCGTAGATGTTCTTCATGGTCCAGCTCAGCGCCACCATATGCCCGGCATTGTCGCGGATCACCCCCTTGGGCTGGCCCGTGGTGCCCGAGGTGTAAAGGATATAGAGCGGATCGGTCCCCTTCACCGGCACGCAATCCGCCGGCGCGACCCCGGCCTGGAAGCCGTGCCAGTCGAAATCGCGGCCCTCGATCATCGACGCGACTTCCTGTTCGCGCTGAAAGATCACGCAGAAATCCGGCTTGTGGGCGGCGAGCTCGATGGCGCCGTCGAGCAGCGGCTTGTAGTGGATCACCCGCCCCGGCTCCAGCCCGCAGGACGCGGCGATGATCGCCTTGGGCCTGGCGTCGTCGATGCGCACCGCCAGTTCCGCCGCCGCGAAGCCGCCGAACACCACCGAATGCACCGCGCCGATGCGCGCGCAGGCCAGCATCGCCTCCAGCGCCTCGGGGACCATGGGCATGTAGATCACCACCCGGTCGCCCTTCTCCACGCCCCTGGCCTTCAGCGCGCCGGCGAGGCTCGACACCCGGTCCTTCAGCTCGCCATAGGTGATCACATGCTTGGACCCGGTGATCGGGCTGTCATGGATGATCGCCGGACGGGCGCCGTGGCCCGCCTCCACATGCCGGTCGACGGCGTTGTGGCAGGTGTTGCACACCGCGTCGGGAAACCAGCGATAGATCGGCGCGGCGCTGTCGTCGAGCGCCCGCGTCGGGGCCTCGATCCAGTCGATGGTCTCGGCCGCCTGCAGCCAGAATTTTTCCGGGTCCGCCTTCCAGGCGTCGTAGACCTCTTGATATCCCATGGCGCGTCTCCTCCTGCCCGGCCGCGTCCCCGACCGGATTCTTGTCGAATTGTCCCCGAGCGCCGCAACGGCGCCCCCCAGTCACCAAATTGACTCAGGCGTAGGCGCGCACCGGCGTGCCCGCCAGCGCCGAGATGTTGAGCAGCCCCCGCGCGGTGATCGAGGGCGTCACGATATGCGCCTTGTTGCCCATGCCCATCAGGATCGGCCCCACCTCCAGCGCCCCGGCCATAAGCTTGAGGATGTTGCGCATCCCCGAGGCGGCGTCGGTGTTGGGCAGAATCAGGATGTTGGCCTTGCCCTCCAGCCGCGAATGCGGGAACAGCCGCTGGCGCATCTCCGGGTCGAGCGCCGCGTCGGCGTGCATCTCGCCCTCGAACTGGAAATCCGGCTCCTGACGCTGCAGCAGGGTCATGGCCGCGCGCATCTTGCGCCCGGATTCGGTGTCCAGCGACCCGAATTGCGAATGGCTCAGCAGCGCCACCCGCGGCTCCAGCCCGAAACGGCGCGCGTGGCGCGCGGCGGCGGTGGCGATATGGGCGATCTCCTCGGGCGCCGGATCCGGATGCACCTGGGTGTCGGCGATGAACACCAGATCCTTTTCCAGCAGCATCAGCGACAGCGCCCCCGCCGGGCGCAGCCCGGCGCGCCCCAGCACCTGGGTCACGTAGTTCAGATGCCACAGATACTGCCCGAAGGCGCCGCAGATCATCGAATCCGCGTCGCCGCGATGCACCGCCACCGCGGCGATGGCGGTGGTGTTGGTGCGCATGATCGCGCGCGCCAGATCCGGGGTCACGCCGCGCCGCTCCATCAGGTCGTGATAGGCGCCCCAGTAGTCGCGATAGCGCGAATCGCTCTCGGGATTGACGATCTCGAAATCGACGCCCGGCCTGATCGGCAGGCCGAAACGTTCGAGCCGCCCCGCCACCACCTCGGGGCGGCCGATCAGGATCGGCTTGTCCACGGTTTCCTCGAGCATCGCATGGGCGGCGCGCAGCACCCGTTCGTCCTCGCCCTCGGCGAAGATGATGCGCCGTTCGGACATGCGCGCGGCGTCGAAGACCGGGCGCATGATCAGCGCCGAGCGGAACACCGAGCCCTCCAGCCCCGCGCGATAGGCCTTCATGTCGGCCACCGGGCGGGTGGCGACGCCCGCGGCCATGGCGGCCTCGGCCACCGCGCCGGCCACCGCCGCGCGCAGGCGCGGATCGAAAGGCTTGGGGATCAGGTATTCGGGGCCGAACACCATGCGCTCGCCGCGATAGGCGGCCGCCGCCTCGGCCGAACTCGCCGCCATGGCCAGATCGGCGATCGCCTTCACGCAGGCCAGCTTCATGTCCTCGTTGATCACCGTGGCGCCCACATCGAGCGCGCCGCGGAAGATGAAGGGAAAGCACAGCACGTTGTTGACCTGATTGGGATAATCGGATCGGCCCGTGGCGATGATCGCATCCGGGCGCACCGCCTTGGCGTCCTCGGGGTTGATCTCCGGGTTGGGATTGGCCAGCGCGAAGACGATGGGCTTGTCGGCCATCCGCGCCACCATGTCCGCCTTCAGCACCCCCGCCGCGGACAGGCCGAGGAACATGTCCGCGCCCTCCAGCAGATCGCCCAGCGGTTTCGGCCCGCCGGGCTGGGCGAAGGCGGACTTATGCGGGTTCATGTCGATCTCGCGACCCTCATGCACCAGCCCGTGGATGTCGCATAGCCAGATGTTTTCGCGCCTGGCCCCGAGGCTCACCAGCAGGTTGAGGCAGGCGATCCCCGCCGCGCCGCCGCCGGTGGACACGATCTTCGCCTCGTCGATGGACTTGCCGGCCACGCGCAGCGCGTTCCACGCCGCCGCGCCGACGACGATGGCGGTGCCGTGCTGATCGTCATGGAACACCGGAATGTTCATGTTGGCGCGGCACCTGGCCTCGACGATGAAGCAGTCGGGGGCCTTGATGTCCTCGAGGTTGATGGCCCCGAAGGTCGGCGCCAGCGCGATCACGATGTCGGCGAGCTTTTCCGGGTCGGTCTCGTCCACCTCGATGTCAAAGCAGTCGATATCGGCGAATTTCTTGAACAGGACCGCCTTGCCCTCCATCACCGGCTTGGCGGCCTCGGCCCCGATATTGCCCAGCCCCAGCACCGCGGTGCCGTTGGTGACCACGCCGACCATGTTGCCCCGCGCGGTGTAGCGCGCCGCGGTGGCGGGGTCCTTCTGGATTTCCAGGCAGGCCTCGGCCACCCCCGGCGAATAGGCCCGCGACAGGTCCCGCTGGTTGGCGAGCGGCTTGGTGGCGCGGATCTCCAGTTTTCCGGGCGTGGGGAATTCGTGATAATCGAGCGCCGCCTGACGCGCCGCGTCCTGTTTCTTGTCTGCGTTGTCGTCGGGCATCTGAATGTCCTTGCCTTGGAGTCTTCGCCTTTACGGCGCGAATGTCAGCCACAGCGCCCAGAGCGCCGCCAGAACCGTCGGGTAGAAGCTCGCCGCGAAGCCGAAGGCGCGCGCGGTCGGCGAAACGTGATAGCCGATCCAGAACGCCGCGCGGGCGATCACGAACCCGCAGGCCAGCGCCGGGATCGCGCCAAGCCGATCCTCGGGCAACCGCATGGCCAGCGCCGACCAGATCATCACCGCCAACAACGCCTGTTCCGCGGTGTTGGTCAATACGCGCAGGTTGATTTCCGCGCCCGAGCCCGCCGCCGGCGCCTCGCCGTCGATGATCGCGTCATCGAAAAACCGCGTGCGCGCCATGTTGCCGATCATGACCAGCAGGGTCAGCCCGGGGGCCAGCATCCACCATGCGAGCAGCGCCAGCGGATCGCCCGCCACCGGCCACAGCGCCGCGCCGCCAATCAGCAGCGCCGCGGCCCACAGCCCCCCCGCCGCCATGCCCAGCGCGATGCGCCCGCGTTTGCCGCCCGCACCCCCCGCCACGCCCTGCCCGCCCGCCATCTACTGCGCCGCCGCGCGCGGCCGCGAATCCCGGATCAACCCGAGAATGTTGCGCGCCGCGTCCGGAATGTTGGTGCCGGGCCCGAAGATCGCCTTCACCCCGGCGTCATGCAGAAAATCATAATCCTGCTGCGGGATCACCCCGCCGCAGATCACGATCACGTCGTCCGCGCCCGCGTCCTTCAGCGCCGCGATCAGCTTGGGCGCCAGGGTCTTGTGCCCCGCCGCCTGGCTCGACACCCCGATCACGTGCACGTCGTTGTCCACCGCGTCCTGCGCCGCCTCGGCCGGGGTCTGGAACAGCGGCCCCACATCCACGTCAAAGCCGATATCGGCAAAGGCGGTGGCGATCACCTTGGCCCCGCGGTCATGGCCGTCCTGCCCCATCTTCACCACCAGCATGCGCGGGCGGCGGCCCTCCTCCTCGGCGAATTTTTCAACGTCGCGCTGGATGGCGGCGAAGGCGGCGTCGCCCTCATAGGCGGCGCCGTAGACCCCGGCCAGCGTCTTCACCTCGGCGCGATGGCGCCCGAACGACTTTTCCATGGCGTCTGAAATCTCCCCCACCGTGGCCCGCGCCCGCGCCGCCTCCACCGCCGCTTCCAGCAGATTGCCCTCGCCGGACCTGGCCACCCGCTCCAGCGCCGCCAGCGCCGCGTCGCAGGCGCCCTGATCGCGGGTCGCGCGGATCTTTTGCAGCCGCGCGATCTGGCTGTCGCGCACCGCCACGTTGTCCACGTCGAGAATGTCGATGGGGTCCTGCCTGTCGAGCGTGTACTTGTTGACCCCGACGATCACCTCGTCGCCCCGGTCCACCGCCGCCTGCCGGCGCGCGGCGCTTTCCTCGATCCTCAGCTTGGGCATGCCCGAGGCGACGGCCTTGGTCATGCCGCCCATCGCGTCCACCTCCTCGATCAGCTTCCAGGCCTCGTCGGCGAGCTGCGTGGTCAGGCTTTCCACGTAATACGACCCCGCCAGCGGGTCGATGACGTTGCAGATCCCGGTTTCCTCCTGAAGGATCAGCTGCGTGTTGCGCGCTATCCGGGCCGAGAAATCCGTCGGCAGGGCGATGGCCTCGTCCAGCGCATTGGTGTGCAGCGACTGGGTGCCGCCCAGCGCCGCCGACATCGCCTCGTAGGCGGTGCGGATGATGTTGTTGTAGGGGTCCTGTTCCTGCAGCGACACGCCCGAGGTCTGGCAATGGGTGCGCAGCATCAGGCTTTGCGGTTTCTGGGGGTCGAATTCCTGCATGATCCGCGACCACAGCAGCCGCGCGGCGCGCAACTTGGCGGCCTCCATGAAGAAATTCATGCCGATGCAGAAGAAAAAGCTCAACCGCCCGGCGAAGCGGTCCACGTCCATGCCCTTGGCGATCGCCGCCTTCACGTATTCCTTGCCGTCGGCCAGCGTGAAGGCCAGTTCCTGCACCAGGTTCGCCCCCGCCTCCTGCATGTGATAGCCGGAGATCGAGATCGAATTGAACCGCGGCATTTCACTGGCGGTGTATTCGATGATGTCCGCGACGATGCGCATCGACGGCTCCGGCGGGTAGATATAGGTGTTGCGGACCATGAATTCCTTCAGCACGTCGTTCTGGATGGTCCCCGACAGATCGGCGGTCGCGCAGCCCTGCTCCTGCCCGGCGACGATGAAACTGGCCAGAATCGGGATCACCGCGCCGTTCATGGTCATGGACACCGACATACGATCGAGCGGGATGCCGTCGAACAGGATCTTCATGTCCTCGACGCTGTCGATGGCCACCCCGGCCTTGCCCACATCGCCCTCGACGCGCGGATGGTCGCTGTCATAGCCGCGATGGGTGGCCAGGTCGAACGCCACCGACAGCCCCTTCTGCCCGGCGGCGAGGTTGCGCCGGTAAAAGGCGTTTGACTCCTCGGCCGTCGAAAACCCCGCATACTGGCGGATGGTCCAGGGCCGCCCGGCATACATCGTCGCGCGCGGCCCGCGCAGATAGGGCGCGATCCCGGGCATCCCGCCCAGCGTGTCGGCGCCCTCCAGATCCGCCGCGGTGTAGAGCGGCTTCACCGGGATGCCCTCGGGGGTGTTCCAGACCAGATCGTCGGGATCGCCGCCCTTCAGCTCCTTCTCGGCCAGGCGGCGCCAATCGTTCAGGTCGGGGGTGCGGGACTCTGTCATCTGAGACCTCCTTGCCGCGCGTCGGCGCGCTGGAATTGCGGATTGCGCGCGGCGTCTTGCGCGCGGCGCGCATTCGGTGCGGGGTCGTCGGCGTCGACGCGGCGAATGCCCGCCGCGCCGAGCCGCGCCAGCTCATCGGCCAGCCCGGCGGCCAGCGCGGCGCGCTCGCCGGCGCTCCAGGGCGCGAAGGGACCATGCGCGGCCAGGGGCCAGCGCTGCGCCAGCGCCGCGCGGGTCTTGGGACTCACCCGGCGGCCCGCGGCGCGAAGGCGGATGATTTCAGCGATCGCAGGACCGGACAACGCCCGGTTCTGGTCGCGCCGCACGGGATCCAGATCATCGGCGGCGGCGCCCACCAGCGCGCGCAGCACCCGGCGCGGCCGCGCCAGCGCCAGGTCGTGCCGCCAGATCACCGAGCGCGGAAACGCCGCCCGCGCCGCGCCCAGCACCGCGCAAAACCGCGCCGGAACCTCCAGCATCCGCGGGCGCAGATCCTCGAAATCCGGCTGCGCGCGGCGCTCTGCGGCATAGGCGTAGCAGGAGGCGATCCAATCGCCGGGATCGCGCAGGCAGATCGCCGCGCGCGTGGGCCAGGGGGCCAGCGCCTCAGCCAGCAGCTCCAGCCGCGCCTCGGCGTCGTGATAAAGTCCGCACGGCGCGAACATGGCGTCGAGCCGCCCCAGCATCTGTTCGTCCGACAGCACCAGGCGCGTCGCCCCGTCGCGCGCCGCGCGCGCCGCCATGTCGCGAATGCGCGCCGCGGCCCAAGCCCGACGCGCGCCGGCGAAAAACCGCGCCCCCGCCGCCATGTCCAGCGCCCCGCATATTCTGCGCCGCAGATCGGGCGTCGGCGGCGCCGCGACGCCGCGCCGCTCAAGCGCCGCGCCGCCCAGCGCCATGGCGCGCTGCAAGGCCGATGTGCCGGTGCGATGCGCCCCCAGATGCAGCACGATCCTCACGACGCCGCCCCCGTCCGCGCCGCCCCCGTCCGCGCCGCCGCGATCATGGCCGCCGCGCCGCGCCGGCGCGATCGCGGCAGTTTGCGCTCGCACCCGGCGCGACAGGCGTTAGATTGCATCCCATGAAGATCACCCACACGCCCCCGCCCGGATCCGTCACGCGCCGCGCCTTCTGCCTGCTGGCCGCGCCCCTCGTCCTGGCCTGCGCCGCGCCGCTCGCGGCGCAGGACAAGGACCCGATCGCCGAATATCTCTGGGAAAAGCGCCTGGTGCTGATCTTCGCCGATTCCCCGCGCGACCCGCGCCTGGCGCGCCAGCTCAAGGAACTCGACCGCGAACCCGAGGAGCTCGACGCCCGCGACGTGGTGGTGATCGTCGATTCCGAACCCGGCCCCTCGCGATTCGACACCACGGCGCTGCGCAGGAAATTCCGCCCCCAGGGCTTCAACGTGCTGCTGGTGGACAAGGACGGCGCGGTGAAGATGCGCCGCCCGGTGGTGGTCACCGCCTATGACGTGATGCGCATGATCGACCGCACCCCGCTGCGTCAGCAGGAACTGGGCCGCCGCTGACCCCGGCGCCCCGCCGCGCCAGCCGGCGCCCGGGCGGAGCCCGGACGCGCGCCCCGCATCCCGGGCGGCCGCGACGCCGGCAGGCGGACGCGGCCGCCCGGGATGCGGGGCGCGCGTCATCTCACGCGAACTCCATGATCACGTCGTCGACCGCAAGGCTGTCGCCCGCCGCGGCGTTGATCTTCGAAATCACGCCCTGGCGCTCGGCGCGCAGCACGTTCTCCATCTTCATGGCCTCGACGGTGCACAGCGCCTGCCCCTCGGCCACCTCCTGCCCTTCCGCGACCGCCAGCGACACGATCAGCCCCGGCATCGGACACAGCAGCAGCCTGGAGGTGTCGGGGGGTGATTTTTCCGGCATCAGCGCCGCCAGCTCGGCGGCGCGCGGCGGCATCACCCGCACCTTCAGATCGGCGCCGCGATAGCGCAGCCGCCCGCCGCCGGCGACCGCATCCACCTTCAGCGTCATCGGCTTGCCGTTGACCGTCGCGCGGCACAGGGTCTGGCCGGGGGTCCAGTCGGTCTCGACCCTGAACGCCGCGTCGCCGATTCGGGTCTCGCCGTCCCCGATCTCCACGTCGAACCGATCGCGCCCCAGCAGCACCACCCAATGGGGATCCACCCGGCGGCGATGGTTGCGCATGGCGCCGGAAATCCGCGCCGCGCGCTCCTCGATCCGCATCTTCATCTGCGCCGCCACGGCGGCAAGCCTCGTCAACACCTCGCGCGACAGCTCCACGCCCGCGAACCCGTCGGGGAACTCTTCGGCGATGAAGGCGGTGGTGACGTCCCCGGCGATGAACTTGGGATGATCCATCACCGCCGCGCAGAAGGGCAGGTTATGGCCGATGCCCTCGACCTCGAACCCGTCCAGCGCCTCGCGCATCACCTCCAGCGCCGCGTCGCGATCCGGCCCCCAGGAACACAGCTTGGCGATCATCGGGTCGTAGAACATGGAAATCTCGCCGCCCTCGAACACCCCGGTGTCGTTGCGCACGGCGCGCTCCGCCTCCGCGATCTCCGCGGGCGGCCGATAGCGGCTCAGCCGTCCGATCGAGGGCAGGAAATTGCGATAGGGGTCCTCGGCGTAGAGCCGGCTTTCGACGGCCCAGCCGTTGATGCCGATGTCGCCTTGCGTCAGCGCCAGCGTCTCGCCCGCCGCCACCCGGATCATCTGCTCCACCAGATCGATGCCGGTGATCAGTTCGGTCACCGGGTGTTCGACCTGCAGCCGCGTGTTCATTTCGAGGAAATAGAAATTGCGATCGCCGTCGACGATGAACTCCACCGTCCCGGCCGAACAGTAGTCGACCGCCCTGGCCAGCGCCACCGACTGCTCGCCCATGGCCTTGCGGGTCGCGGCGTCGAGAAACGGGCTCGGGGCCTCCTCGATGACTTTCTGGTTGCGCCGCTGGATGGTGCATTCGCGTTCATTGAGCCACAGGCACGTCCCGTGCGTGTCGCCAAGCACCTGGATCTCGATATGCCGCGGCTGGGTGATGAATTTTTCGATGAAGATGCGATCGTCGCCAAAGGACGACTTCGCCTCGCTGCGCGACAACTGAAACCCTTCGCGCGCCTCGTCGTCGTTCCAGGCGATGCGCATGCCCTTGCCGCCGCCCCCGGCGCTGGCCTTGATCATCACCGGATAGCCGATCTTCCGGGCGATCTTCACCGCCTCCCCGGCATCCTCGATCAGCCCCATATGGCCGGGCACCGTCGACACCCCCGCCGCGGCGGCGAGCTTCTTCGAGGCGATCTTGTCGCCCATGGCGTCGATGGCGCTGGCCGGCGGGCCGATGAAGGCGATCCCCGCCGATTCGAGCGCCCGGGCGAAATCGGCGCGCTCGGACAGGAACCCGTAGCCCGGATGCACCGCCTCGGCGCCGGTCTGGCGGATCGCGTCCATGATCCTGTCGATGACGATGTAGGATTCGGCGGCCGGCGGCGGGCCGATATGCACCGCCTCGTCGGCCATGCGCACATGCAGCGCGTCGCGATCCGCGTCCGAATGCACCGCGACCGTGGCGACGCCCATCTTCCTGGCGGTCTTGATGATCCGGCAGGCGATCTCGCCGCGATTGGCGATCAGGATTTTCTTGAACATCTCAGGCTCCCGGACATGCGGAAAGAACGGCGGGACGGGCCCGCGCGCCGGTTTTCGGATTCTTGGAACTGGGCCTCGGCGAGGCAGCGCGCGTCAGGCGTCCGGGTCGTCGGGCAGGATCACCATCACGCCCCACAGGATGCCGACCATGGAGAAGGTGACGCCAAAGGCTCCGGCCAGCATCAGCACCACGATCCAGCCGTCGGGCGAGGCTTCCACCCGCGTCCCAAGCCCGCCGATGTCGAGCCACAGCAGCGCCAGCAGCACCGTCCAGCCCGCCATAACCCCGGTCAGCGCGTGGCGCAGCACATAGCGCAACAGCCGGTAGGGATCCTTGTCCCTGCCCTGTCCGCCGGCGGGTTTTCGATCGCGCGCCATCTTCGGCCTCCGCCGCCCCATCGCGGCATGACCGGTAAATAGCGCCCCCCGCGCCGCGTTCCAACCGCCCGCGCCGCGTCATGACGCCACCTTCGGGAAATTCCGGCGCACCTCGTCCATGTCCAGCCGCAGCAATTGTTCATAGGAGGCCGGATCGAACGGCTCCACCGCCGCCACCTCGCGCCCCAGCAGCCAGTTGAGCCGCCCGGCGTCAAGATTGCCGCGCTCGAAAGGGTCCTCGCCGAACTGCGCGATCAGCGCCGCCAGAAACAACGCGTCGGCCTTGCGATCCGCCGGGCGGCGATCGGCATAGCGTTCCCGCGCCTTCAGCGGCGTCGGCCTGTCCTGCGCGCGGCGGATGGTGAACTGGAAATCGGTGCCGGGCGCGCGGCTGGGAAAGCCTCGGTGTTTTAGCATGACGCGCCCCTCAAAGCGGAATGTTGTCGTGTTTCTTCCACGGGTTTTCGAGTTTCTTGTTCCTCAAGGCAGCAAACGCCCGCGCCACCCGCCGCCGCGTCGAATGCGGCATGATCACCTCGTCGATGAAGCCCTTTTCCGCGGCCACGAACGGGTTGGCGAACCGGTCCTCGTAATCCGCCGCGCGCGCGGCGATCCTGTCCGGATCGCCCAGTTCCGAACGATACAGGATTTCGGTCGCGCCCCTGGCGCCCATCACCGCGATCTCCGCCGTGGGCCAGGCGTAGTTGATGTCGCCGCGAAGATGCTTCGAGGCCATCACGTCATAGGCGCCGCCATAGGCTTTTCGGGTGATCACCGTGACTTTCGGCGCCGTGGCCTCGCCATAGGCGAACAGCAGCTTGGCGCCATGCTTGATCACCCCGCCGTATTCCTGCGTGACGCCGGGCAGGAAACCGGGCACGTCGACGAAGGTCAGGATCGGGATCGAAAAGCAGTCGCAGAACCGCACGAACCGCGCCGCCTTGCGCGATGAATCGATGTCGAGGCACCCGGCCAGCACCATCGGCTGGTTGGCGACCACGCCCACGGTCTGGCCCTCCAGCCGGATGAACCCGGTGAGGATGTTCCGGGCGAAATCCGCCTGGATCTCGTAGAAATCGGCCTCGTCGGCGGTCTTGCGGATCAATTCCTTCATGTCATAGGGGGTGTTGGGATTGTCCGGGATCAGGCTGTCGAGCGAGGGCTCGAGGCGCGCCGGATCATCGAAAAACGGCCGCACCGGCGGTTTTTCCCGGTTCGAGGCGGGCAGGAAATCGATCAGCCGGCGAATCTCGCTCAGCGCCTCCACGTCATCTTCGAAACTGCCGTCGGCGACCGAGGATTTCGTGGTGTGGGTGCGCGCGCCGCCCAGTTCCTCGGCCGTCACCACCTCGTTGGTCACGGTTTTCACCACATCCGGCCCGGTGACGAACATGTAGGAGGAATCGCGCACCATGAAGATGAAATCGGTCATCGCCGGGGAATACACCGCGCCGCCCGCGCAGGGTCCCATGATCACCGAAATCTGGGGCACCACGCCCGAGGCCATGATGTTGCGCTGGAACACGTCCGCATAGCCGCCGAGCGAGGCCACGCCTTCCTGAATCCGCGCGCCGCCGGAATCGTTCAACCCGATCACCGGCGCGCCGTTCTTCATGGCCATGTCCATGATCTTGCAGATCTTCTGCGCATGGGTTTCCGACAGGGATCCGCCGAACACGGTGAAATCCTGGCTGAACACATAGACCTGGCGCCCGTTCACCGTGCCCCAGCCGGTGACCACGCCGTCGCCGGGGATCTTCGTCGCCTCCATGCCGAAATCGGTGCAGCGATGGGCGACGAACATGTCGTATTCCTCGAAGGACTCCTCATCGAGCAGCAGTTCGATGCGTTCGCGCGCGGTCAGCTTGCCCTTGGCGTGCTGGGCGTCGATGCGCCGCTGGCCGCCGCCAAGCCGCGCGGTGTCGCGGCGGGTCTCTAGCTCGGCGAGAATGTCTTTCATGGCGGCCTCCCGGCTGGTTTTCCTGGCGCGGATGTCTGGTTTGCGCCGCACCATACAGCGCCGCCCGACGCGGCGAAACGCTTGATCCGCGGAGCTGCGTAGCTTATGCATATTCCGCCATGCGAATTGCGAAACTGCGAAGAGCCCCGGGACCGCCCATGCGCAACCAGAAACTCTACGCCGGGGTCGAACTGCGCGAGACCCGCCGCGCCAACGGCCTGACCCAGGCCGGCTTCGCCGCGCGGCTGGGGATATCGCTGAGCTACCTCAACCAGATGGAAAACAACCACCGCCCGGTATCCGCCGCCGTGGTGCTGGCGCTGGCCGAACATTTCGACTTCGATCTGTCGCGGCTTTCGGTGGGGGAGTCCGAGCGCATGGTCGTGGACATGCGCGAGGCGCTGGCCGATCCGGTGTTTGCCGGCGCCGCCCCGCCGCTGGCGGATCTCAGGCTCACCGCCACCAACGCCCCGGCGCTGGCCCGCGCCTTCCTCGCCCTGCACCGCGCCTATCGCCAGTCCAACGAGCGCCTCGCCAGTCTCGACGACGCGCTGGGGCGCGCCGAATCCGGCCTCGCCCCCCAGCCCTGGGAGGAGGTCCGCGATTTCTTCCACTATTGCAACAACTACATCGACGCGGTGGACCGCGCGGCCGAGAATTTTTCGCGCCGCGCCGGCATGTCCGGGCGCGAGAAGCTCGCCAGCGGCGCGGCCTGGCTCGCGAACAGGCACGGCGTGCGCCTCGCCTTTGCCGATGACGCGCCGCTGCGCCGGTTCGACGGCGATACGCTGACCCTGTCGGCGCGCGCCGCGCCGCCCTCGCAGGCGTTTCAACTGGCGCATCAGGCGGCGCTGATCGCCCATGGCGACCTGATCGAGGCCTCGCTTGACCTCGCCGGATTCCAGACCGCGCAGGCGCGCGAGATCTGCAAGATCGGGCTGGCCAATTATTTCGCCGGGGCGGCGCTGCTGCCCTACGCGGATTTCCTCGCCGCGGCGCGCGAAACCCGCCACGACATCGAGATGCTCGCCGACCGCTTCGGGGCCTCGCTGGAACAGGTGGCGCATCGGCTCTCGACCCTGCAGCGCCCGGGCGCCAAGGGCGTGCCGTTCTTCTTCGTGCGCGTCGATCGCGCCGGGACCATCACCAAGCGCCACTCGGCCACGCGGCTGCAATTCGCCCGCTTCGGCGGCGCCTGCCCGCTGTGGAACGTGCATCAGGCCTTCGAGACCCCGGGCGCCATCCTGCGCCAGCTGGCCGAGACCCCGGACGGGGTGCGCTACATCTGCCTTGCGCGCGACGTGACCAAGCCCGGCGGCGGATTTCGCCGCCCGACGCGGCGCTACGCCATCGGGCTGGGCTGCGAAACCCGCTATGCCGATCAGCTGGTCTACGCCGACGACCTGGACCACGGCAACCCGGCGGCCTATGCGCCCATCGGCATCAGCTGCCGCATCTGCGAACGCGCCGACTGCCACCAGCGCGCGGTGCCCCCGGTGAAGGCGGATCTGGTGGTGGACCACGACACCCGCGACGTGCTGCCGTATCGTCTGGGCGGCGGTTAAGCATTTTTTTGTTCTGTCGGCCTAGCCTCCGAGCCTGAATTGGCCTGGAGACGCCGCGTGAGACAGACGCCCGAGGACGCATCGCCGAAAAGCGCGACGCCGCGAACCGCCCCCGCGGAACGGGCGCCGGTGGTGCTCGTGGCCGACGCCTCGCGCCGCGACGCCAGCCAGTGCGCCGGCTTCCTGACCCGCGCCGGCTACGCGCCGCGCGTGGTGCAGGGTCCGGCCGAGGCCGCGACGCTGCTGGGCGGCGGCGCGACCGGCGGCGACCTGCTGCTGCTCGACCTGGGGCTGCCGGGCGAAGGCGGGCTCGGGGCGCTGCTGGCCTCGCGCGACAACCCCGGCGGCACGCCGTGGATCGCAATGGCCGCGCCCGACGCCATCGATCTCGCGGTCGAGGCCACCCGGCGCGGGGCATTCGACTTTCTGGTGCGCCCGATCGACGAGACCCGCCTGCTCGCCGCCGCCGCCGCGGCGCTGCGCGCGCGCAGCGGCCCCGACGCCCCGGGCGCCGAACCCGGCGCCCATCCCGCCACCGCGCGGCTGATCGGCGCCAGCACGGCGATGCGCAATCTCAGGCGCCGCGTCACCCAGCTGGCCCAGTCCAACGCCCCGGTGTTCATCACCGGCGAAAGCGGCGTCGGCAAGGAACTCTGCGCCGAGGCGATCCACGCCGCCAGCGCCCGGCGCGACGGTCCGTTCAACGCCATCAATTGCGGGGCGATCCCCGGCGAGCTGCTGGAATCGGTGATGTTCGGCCATGTGAAGGGCGCCTTCACCGGGGCCCATGCGGACGCCGTCGGCGCGGTGCGCGCGGCGCAGGGCGGCACGCTGTTTCTTGACGAACTGTGCGAAATGGCCCCGGAACTGCAGGTGAAAATGCTGCGGTTTCTCGAATCCGGCGCGGTCACCCCGGTGGGCGCGGCGCGCGCGCGCCCCGTCGATGTGCGCATCGTCTGCGCCAGCAATCGCGACCCGCAGGAGGAAATGGCCGAGGGCCGCCTGCGCCGCGATCTGTTCTACCGGCTCTACGTGCTGCCCCTCGAAGCCCCGCCGCTGCGCGCGCGCGGCAATGACGCGGCGCTGCTGGCCGAATTGTTCCTGCGCCGCTTCGGCGAGGAGGAAGGCAAGAGCTTCACAGGCTTCGCCCCCGAGGCGCTGGCCCGCATTTCCTGCGCGCGCTGGCCGGGAAACGTGCGCGAACTGATCAACGCGGTGCGCCATGTGGCGGTGTTCGGGCAAGGCGGGCTGGCGGGGGTCGACCTGCTGCCCGACATGGCGCTGCTGCCGCCCCCCGAACCGCCGCCCGCCCGCCCCCTGGGCGCTGGCGACATGGGCCATGGCGGCGTCTACGGGACCGGCGCGCGGACCGCCGCGCGCGATGGCGCGTCGGCGCGCCCCGACGCGCCGCGCAGCGCACCGGCTTCGGGCGCGCATGATCCTGACCCGACGCCGCATGACGCGCAGCCCCGGCCCGCGACGCCCGATGCCGGCTTGCCGCGCGGCGCGTCGCAGGTCGCGCGCGCCCGCGACGCCCGCGACGCCTCCAACGCCCTCGATCCCGGATTGCTGGGCGCGCCGCCCGCCGCGATCCGCGCTGGCGAAAACGAGGCCGATGACGAGGCGCAGCGCCAGCTCTCGGCGCAGAACGAATTGCGCGCGCGTCGCGCCGCCGCCGACAAGCTGGTGGGCCTGACCCTGCTGCAGGCGGAACGCCTGATCATCGAGGCCGCCATAGACGCCTGCGGCGGCAGCCTGCCCTCGGCGGCGCGGCTGCTGCGGGTCAGCCCCTCGACCCTCTATCGCAAACGCGACAGCTGGCGCTGAGCGCCAATGCGCATTGACCCGCCAAAGCCCGCAACGCTAAGACAGCGCGGCGGGCCCGTAGCTCAACGGTCAGAGCAGACCGCTCATAACGGTTTGGTTGCAGGTTCGAATCCTGCCGGGCCTACCATTTTTTTGCTTTGGCTCAAGGATCTGGGGATTCGCCGGTCGGAATTTCCCGGTCGGCGTTCGCGCCCGCCCCGATGGCGCGAGGCCCCGGTTCGGCGCAGAATCCGCGACCCGGGACGGGGCGATGGCGGGACGGCGCCCATCAATCGCCGCCAATGCATTTTTCCGATCGCCGCGGCGAGGACCCCATGCCCGCCTGCGCCATGCTCCGGCAGCCGCGATCGAGCGCGAACCGATCCGGCTCCAAACCACCCGCGCGCGGCGTCAAGAAGGCGCGCGGGGTTCGAAAAACCCGCTCCTGGCCAGCGCGACAAGGCGATTGATCCCGCCGCCGCGCCGTCATCAGCCGCGCTCGGCCCCGAATCCCCGTTCCCGGCGCGGCGGATCGCCCGGGGCCGCGGCGGGCTGACCCGCCCGGCGTTCAGGCCCGGTTGGCGGCCATCTCGCAGGCCGGCGCGCGGCGATAGGTCCAGATCCGCGCCGGGGGCAGGTTGCGCAGCACCGTGTCCATGTGGCTGACCTCGTAGCGGCTGGCGCGGGTGGGCGCCGGCGGGCGCAGCCCGTAGGAAAACTGCACCAGCGGCCGCCCCGGCGCCAGCAGGTCGAGCGCCCGGTCCACGAAGCGCACCCGCTGGATCAGCGGAAATGTCAGCAGCGGCAGCGCCGAGAGGATCACGCTGAATTGCCCGATGCCCAGATCCCGCGCGATGGCGGCGATGTCGAACGCGTCGCCATGGACGAAATTCACCCCGGGATGGCGCCGCCGCAGCCCGGGCAGAAAATGCGCGCAATACTCCACCGACACCAGCTTTTCAGGCGCCAGCCCGGTTTCGAGGATCGCCCGCGTGATCGCCCCCGCGCCGGGGCCGAATTCCAGCGCCGGCAGGTCGCTGTCGGGTTGGACCTCGCGCGCCATGATCCGCGCCATGGTGCGGCTGGTGGGCGCGATGGCGCCGATGGTCCTGGAGCGGCCCAACCACCCCTTGTAGAATTCGAGATTCATTTCCAGCCTGTCGGCCAGCTTGTGACGCGCCCCTGATCGCAACCCGCTATCTCCCGCTTCTTCGTCTGCCCGCGCCATGGCCATGCTATCACAGGTTGTCGCCGACAGGCGAATGCAACGCGCGACCCATGGGCGCGGCCGCCAGCGCGCGCCGCCCCATGCGGTGACATTTGGGCCCGATCGGCGCGGATTGCAAATGCCGCCCCGCCGATGGCGGCCGGCGCGGCTCAGCCAGGGGCGATCGCGGCCCGCGCCTGAGCGCAGGTCATCGCCGGGCCGAGCGCGCGCATGTCGCCGCCCAACGGCATGGCGGCGAATTGCGACGGGTCGTGCCCCTTCTCGATCGACACCAGCCGGATCGCCCCGGCCATCTTCGCGGTGGCCAGCTTCAGGATCGCCTCGGCCGCCTCGGCGTCGCCAAGCCCCGGCGGCCCGCCCACATGGGCGCGGATCGCGGCGCGGGACGCCGCCGCGTCCAGCCGCCCCAGCCGCTCCAGCCCGCGGCAGACCGGGCCGGGCTCGGCGCCGGCGCTTTCCGGCCCCACCTGCGGCAAGCCGCTGCGATCCACCCAGGCGATGGAGCCGCCCCCGGCGCCGATGGTGGTGATCTCGATCATCGGGATGCGCACCACCATGCCGAAATCGATCGCGCTCCGAGGCGCCAGCGCCGCCAAAGCCGCCCGCCGCCAGCCCCCGCTCCAGCCGGTCCGGACAGGACGACGCCACCGGCTGCAGATCGACGTTCAGGGCCGCGGTGGACAGGCGTTCGAATTCGCGGATCTCGGGCAGGATCTCGATGGCGGCGGTGACATGGGCGTTGGGCCAGACGCTGCGCACCGCCGCGACCGCCACCCGTTCATTGGCGGCGCTCACCGTTCCCGCGCGCGCGCAGCGCGAAAACATCGGTGGAGGCGCCGCCCACATCGACGCCGATGAGCAATGCGTTGTCTTTCATGTCGCCGCCCGTCGGCGCGATGCCCGGCCAGCGACAGCGCGTTGATCTGGCCGTTGAGATCGCCGCAGAGCGATAGCGGCCGGCGCGAATTGGCCGACGGGATATCCACCACGTCCTGGCGGAACGCCCCGCGATCATGCAGCTTGACCGGCGGAATCAGCATGCCTTCCTGAAAGCATTCGGGGGCAAAGCATTCGGGGGCAGAGCATTCGGGGGCAGAGCATTCGGGGGCCGCCGGGTTGGAATGGCCCGGCGCCGCGCCGCCCATGTCGAGCCAATGCCCCACCGAGGCGAGAAAGCAGAACAGCGCCCGTCGCGCAACACCGGCTTGACGAGGCGGAATTCCGACAGATGCGTGCCGCCGCCATAGGGGGCGTTGAAGATCCAGACACCGCCGTCATGCGCCCCGTCGCGCGTCGCCGCCTTGTCGATCGCCGCCTTCACCGCAAACGCCATCACCCCGACGAAGATCGGCAGCCCGGACTTTCCCCGCGCCGGCGTTTCGCCGGTCTCGGCGGCGTAGACGCCGTGCGAGGCGTCATGGGCCTCGGCGATGATCGGGTTGAAGGCGGACCGGAACAGCGTCGCGTCCATCTCGTCGGCGATCTGTTCGAAGCGCCCCTTGAGGATCGCCAGGGTCACCGGGTCGATGCTCATTGCGCGTCTCCGTCCAAATTTTTCCGCGTGTTCCAGCAGCGCGTCGATCCCGAGCGCCGCGTTCAGCCCCTGAAAATCGAACATGCGGGCGCGAAAGCCCTCTTCGCTGCCGGTGTCGACGAGAATGCAGCAGCAATCCGCGGCGGTCGCGGCGATGGCGCGCACCACGCCGCCGGGAAAGATCACCAGCCGGAAGCCAGGCGCGCCCAGCGCCGCGGCGTCGAGCATCGGCGTGCGGCCGCCCTCGACCATGTTGGCCATCAGCGGCGCGCGCGGCCCCTGCCGCGCCATGATGCGCCGCATCTGATCCAGCGATTGCGGCGCCTCCGCGAACAGCATGTCGGCGCCGGCCTCGGCGTAGCCCTCGGCGCGATCGAGCGCCGCGTCAAAACCCTCCACCGCGAGGGCGTCGGTGCGCGCGATCACCAGCGTTTCGGCGTTTAGCGCGCATCGCAGGCGGCGCGGATCTTGCCGCGCATCCCGGCGGCCGGGATCAGCGTCTTGCCGTCGAGATGCCCGCAGCGCTTGGGCAGGGTCTGGTCCTCGATCTGGATCGCCCCGGCCCCGGCGCGTTCGAAACCCCGCATCCTGCGCTGGACGTTGAGCGCGTTGCCAAAGCCGTTGTCGGCATCGACGATGATCGGCAGGTCGATGCGCTCGCGCAGCGTCGCGACCGTGTCGGCGAAGGGCTTGACGATCTGGAAGGTGCGCACCATGCCGCGCCGCGTGATCGCCGCGTGATCGCCGCGTGATCGCCTCGGGGAGCAGCCCCGAAATATCCTCGCCGCAGAACCGCGCCCGCCCGGCGTCGGGGCGCAGGAAGCCGGTGTTCAGCGCGAACAGCGTGGTCTTGCCGGCGCCGTCGGGCCCGATCAGCGAGGCGAATTTTCCCTGCGGCACGGTGAAGGTGACGTCATCCGCCGCCCGCACGCCGCCGAAGGATTTGCAGATGCCGATGATCTCAAGCATCGCGCCGCCTCCGGAGGCTGGACAGTCCCGCAAGCCCGCGCGGCATGAACAGCACCATCGCCACCAGCAGCGCGCCCATCTTGACCCGGAACGCGTCGACGCCCAGCGCGCGGGCCGCGTCCTCGTTGTCGCGCACCGCCATGAGCCGCGCCCCGAGGCGCGAATTCCTCAGCCACGCCACGGCAAGGAACGCCGCGACCGTCACCGCCCAGGTCACCCAGAACAACCCGGCCTTGCCGGCGAACCGGAAATTCGCCGCGCGCTGGTCGAGCGGGATCAGGATGCCGACCCCGGCCCCGGTGAAGTCGACGGAATTGGACAGGATGCGCAGCACCTCGGCGAAGGCCAGCGTCACCAGCGCGAAAGACGACCCCTTCAGCCCGTAGCGGAAGGGCGAGAGGCCGACGAAGGCCGCGACCGCGGCGGCGAAGCCTCCGGCAAGGACGAAGCCCAGCCACGGGTTGATCCCGAACCGCACCTGCAGCACCGCCACGCCATAGGCGCCGGTTTCGAAAAACGCCGCGTGCCCGAATGAAAACTGCCCGCCGAACCCGCCAAGAATGGTCCACGCCTGCCCCGGCTGCGCCGAATACAGCGCGGTGATCGCCAGGTTGAGCCGGCAATCCCGGGAGATGACCCGCGTCACCAGCAGGATGTTCTCGTCGCGCCCGTGGCTGGCGCGCCCGATGGTCCCGCGCAGCCCAGCGCGAACATCGCCGGGGGCGCGATCAGCAGCGCCGCGTAGGGGGCCACGCCCCGTGCGGCCCCCCGTGCGGCCATTCATGCGCCCCTCCATGCGGCCCCCATGCGGCCCCCATGCGGCGTTGAGCCGCCGGACCAGATACAGCCCCGGCATCAGCAGCGCGCCATGGGCGAAATTGATGATGTGCAGCACCCCCCGCGGATCAGCGTCAGCCCCGGCGCCGCCTGCGCGTGGAGCGCGCCCGCGGTCAGGCCGTTCGGCGCCAGTGACCGCCCATCGGAGCGGGGTCGGGAAGATCGGCCTGTCCGAGGCGAATTCGGTCGGCAGGATCACCTCGAACCTGCCGTTGCGCAGCTGAGCGTTCTCCGGCTGCGCGCCGGCCTTCGGGCCGCTGACCGTCTTCGTCGCCCCCCGCAGGGCATGGCGTGCCGGTCCCGGGTCGAGGCCGCCGGCGCCGCGTTCACCGCCGGTTTGTCGGCGGTCCCGGCGCGCTCCATGGCGTCGGCCAGCGGCGCCGCCGCGTTGCAGGCGAATAACACCTCGCAGGCGTAGGACAGCCCCTTCGCCTCGACCCGCCGCTGGCGCAGGCTGCGCGCGATCCCAACAGCGATGCCTCGTGCACGATCATCGCGGTCTTCGCCGGCGAGCCCGCCGCCTTGCTGATGGCGTCCAGATTGTCCGCCGCGAAGCTGGCGATCTTGCCGGACACGGCCACATCGACCGCATGCGGGGCGTTGATCGCCAGATGGGACATGATCTGGTCGTTGAGCCGGCGCAGGCGCTCCGCGCGCGGCCCGGTCGGATTGGCCGCGCCCGGGGCGCCGGGGCCGGATCCAGCGCCGCGGCGATCTCCGGCGGGGCCGGCATGCTGGCGAATTCCGGCGCCTCGGCGAAGCTGGCGCGCCCGCCGCGCGGTGATGGGCGACGCATCGAACGCCGCGCAAAGCCCCTGCTCGAAGGCCGGAATGTCGCCCGGGCGCAGCGCGCCGCCGGCGATGCGGCTTTTCAGGATGGTGACGATCTGCAGGCAAGGCGGCACGCCCGACTGCGCGTCGAGCGGCCCGCCCGGCGCGCCAAGCCGGGTCCCGCCGGTCAGTCCGCGGCCGGCTCGCCCTCGCTGACCACCGCCACCCGCGCGCCGCCGCGCGTGGTGGTGACCACGCCCAGCGATTTCAGCTTGCGGTGCAGGGCGGAGCGCTCCATGCCGACAAAGGTCGCGGTGCGCGAAATATTGCCGCCGAAACGGTTGATCTGGGCGATCAGGTAGTCGCGCTCGAACAATTCGCGCGCCTCGCGCAGGGGCAGCGTCGCCATCACCGCGTTCAGCCCGCCGCCATCGCCGTCGCCGCCGCCGCCGCCAAGCGGCAGCTCGTCGGGCTCCACCTCGTGCTCCGCGCCGCCGAGAATCAGCACCTGCTCCATCATGTTGCGCAGCTGGCGCACGTTGCCGGGCCAGTTCTGGGTCTGCAGCAAGGCCGCCGCATCGGCCCCGAGCACCCGCAGCGGCAGGCCCTCGGTCTGGGACAGGCGGGCCAGGAAATGATCGGCGAGCAGCGGGATGTCCTCGCGCCGCGCAGCCAGCGGCGGGGTCTCCAGCGGCACCACGCCGAGCCGGTGAAACAGGTCCTCGCGGAATTTTCCTGCGGCGATCAGCGGCTTCAGGTCGCGATTGGTCGCCGAGATCACCCGCACGTCGACGCGCACGGTGTTGGAATCGCCCTTGCGCGCAAAGCTCTGATCCACCAGCACCCGCAGGATCTTGGACTGGGTGCCGATGGGCATGTCCGCCACCTCGTCGATGAACAGGGTGCCGCCATGGGCCTTCTCGAACAGCCCCGGCTCGACGCTGCCGTCGTCGCGGATCTTGCCGAACAGCATCTCCTCCATCATGTCGGGTTCGATGGTGGCGGCGTTGGCGATGACGAAATCCTTGTCGGCGCGGTCGGAATTGGCGTGGATGTAGCGCGCGGCGACCTCCTTGCCCGATCCCGGCGGGCCCGACAGCAGCACCCGGCTGCCGGTGCGCGCCACCCGGTCGAGCTTGCCGCGCAGCGCGACGACGGCCGCCGACACGCCGATGATCTCGGCCGCCTGCGCGTCCTGCCGGCGCAGCCCGGCGTTCTCGCGGCGCAGCCGCGAGGCCTCCAGCGCCCGCGTCACCACCATCATCAACTGGTCGATGGTGAAGGGCTTTTCGATGAAATCATACGCCCCCTGCTTCACCGCCGCGACCGCGATCTCGATATTGCCGTGGCCCGAGATGATCACCACCGGGATGTCGGGCGAATTGCGCTTCACGGTCTTGAGCACCTCGATCCCGTCCATGCGGCTGCCCTGCAGCCAGATGTCGAGGATGATCAGGTCCGGCGGCGAGGCGTCCACCGCCGCCAGCGCGCCGTCGGCGTCGCTGGCCTCGCGGGTGCCGTGGCCCTCGTCCTCCAGAATGTCGGTGACCAGGTCGCGGATGTCCGCCTCGTCGTCCACCACTAGAATGTCAGCCATGCTCTGTCCTCTTGCCGGGCGTCTCGCGGCCCGTTTCGTTGCCGGGCGTCTCGCGGCCGGTTTCGCTGCCGGGCGTCTCCCCCGAGGCCCGATCGCCCCGCGGCGCGCCGGGATGCTCCGCCGCCCGGTCCGCCCGTCCGCCCTGCGCCCGGACGTCCTTCGCCGGGCCCGAGATCGGCAGGCGGATCACCGCCATCGCCCCCTGCCCGTCCGGCGAGTCGTCGATCTCGAACTCGCCGCCATGTTCTTCGGTGATCTTCTTGACGATAGCGAGGCCGAGCCCGGTGCCCTTCGCCCGCGTGGTCACGTAGGGTTCGGTCAGCCGGGCGCGGTTGACCTCGGGCAGACCGACGCCGTTGTCGGTCACCCGGATCACGTCCCATTCGTCCTCATGGATCAATTCCGCGCGCACCTCGCCCGGCGGTCCTGGCTGCGGCCCCGACTGCGCCTCCAGCCGCGCCTCCACCGCCTCGCCGGCGTTCTTCAGCAGGTTGGTGATCGCCTGGGTCATCAGGTCGGCGTCGCAGCGCGTCGGGCGCGCCGGGCCGACCACCCTGGCCGAGAACCGCACCGGCCCGTCGCCGGCGTTCTGCAGCAGCGTCGCCTCCTCCAGAATGCGCCCCAGATCGTGATCGCCAAGCTCCGGCGCCGGCATCCGCGCGAACTGGCTGAATTCGTCGACCATGCGGCGGATGGTTCCGGCCTGGCGCACGATCATGTCGGAATACTGGTCGAACCGCTTGCGGTCGGCGCCCTCGAACCGGGCCCCGAACTTGCGCTTCAGGCGTTCGGCGGACAGCTGGATCGGGGTCAGCGGGTTCTTGATCTCATGGGCGATGCGCCGCGCGATGTCGCCCCAGGCGGCCATGCGCTGGGCCGAGACCAGCTCGGTCAGATCATCGAAGGTCAGCACGTAGCCCGCGGCCTCGTCCTTCTGCCCGGTCCGCGACACCCGGGCCAGGAAATCCCGGTCGCGCCCCTCGATCACCCCGTGCACCCGGGCGTGGGCCTTGCCGCCGCGCCGGTCCCGCGCCTGCGCCAGCAGCGGCGCGAACAGCGGCGCCACGTCGCCCAGGTCGCGCCCCGCCGCGTCCCCGGTCGCCCCCAGCATCGTCGCCGCCGCCTCGTTCATCAATTCCACCCGCCCGCGCGGGCTCAGCCGGATCACCCCGGCGCTGACCGCCGCCAGCACGGTCTCGATGAACCGGCGGCGGCGCTCGGTCTCGGCGTTGACCGCGACCAGCGCGTCGCGCTGCGCCTCCACCCGCTCGATCATGTGGTTGAACATGCGGCCCAGCACCGCCAGTTCGTCGTCGCCGCGTTCCTCGACCACCCGCACCGTCAGGTCGCCGCCGCCGACCCGCTGCGCCGCCCCCGCCAGCCGCCCGATGGGGCGCGCCAGGCGTTCCGCGAACCACAGCCCCAGCCAGATCGAGGCCAGGATCACCAGCATGGCGAAGCCCAGATACAGCACCGCGAATTTCAGCAGCACCCCGTCGCGGCTCGCCTCCAGGGTCTCGTAAAGCTGCACGGTCTCGCGGGTTTCGTCCAGCAGCGACAGCACGTTGCCGTCCACCTGCCGCGACACGTAAAGATAGTAGTCGAAGAAATTCGCCAGATAGACCAGCGCGCGGATCTCGTTGTTGAGCTTGTCGACGATGATCACCGTTTCGCCGTTGCGCGCCCGCGCGATCTGGTCCTCGCTGGGCGGGTCGAAGCCGAACAGGTAGCTGAATTCGCCGCGCGCGCGCAGTTCCATGGCGCCGTCGAACACATAGGCCTTGGGGATCGTGCGCACCCGCGCCTGGGCGCGCAGCAATTCGCCCAGCGCCGAATCGTTGACCCCGCGCGCGCCGGCCCGGTTGAGGTCGCGCGCCATGGCCTGGATGTCGCGCTTGATCTTGCGGCGGTGTTCGTTTTCATAGGCCTGCGCCGTGGCCAGCGAATTGCGCACCACGCTGCCCACCTGGGTGGAAAACCAGCCCTCGATGCCGTAGCTGACCGTCAGCGTGGCGAACACCGCCACCAGGATCGTCGGCGCCAGCGCCACCGCGGTGAACACCCCGGTCAGCCGCAGATGCAGCCGCGACCCCGCCGATTCCGCCCGCCGCGCCGAGACCAGCGCCGCCATGCGCCAGACCACCAGCCCGGCGACGGTGATGATGTAGACCAGATCGGCCAGAAACACCCCGCGCAGGTATTGCGGCGCCGCAAGGTCGGTCTCGTTGCGGCTGAGCGTGATCGCGGTGAGGATCGCCAGCACCGGCCCCAGCGCCACCAGCGCGATGGTCAGGCCGGATCGCGTGCGCCGCGACCAGCGGCCGCGCATCAGCGCGCCGGGCAGCGCCAACAGCGCGTCGCCCCTCATGCCCGACGCGCCGGGGCCGCGCCCCGATCGGCCGGGCGGGCGGTGCGTGTGACAGGCCGGGGCTGGCGATTCATGGCCGCGCTTCTTCTGGGCGTTTCACTCGGGCCGCAGCCGGATCCGGCGACCGGCCCGAGACAAAACCGTTGCGACAAAACTGTTGCGTCTCTACATCAGTTTCTTGCCGCGCGTGACCTGAATGTCAAGCTCGCGGATTTTCTTGCGCAGGGTGTTGCGGTTGATTCCCAGCAGATCCGCCGCCCGCAACTGGTTGCCCCGGGTCGCCGAAAGCGTCAGCGCGATCAGCGGCAGCTCGATCTCCTTGAGGATCCGGTCATACAGGCCGGCGGGCGGCAGCGCGTCGCCATGGCGTTGAAAATACGTCTTCAGATGATGCTCCACCGCGGCCCCGAGCGACCCGCCCATGTCCGCCCCCGGACCCGGCGCGGCGGAACTGGGGCGCACCGCGATCTCGCGCGCCACCATCTCCGCCCCGATCACGTCGTCGGCGCACAGCGCGCAGAGCCGCTTCATCAGGTTTTCAAGTTCGCGCACATTGCCCGGCCAGCGCTGTTTCTTCAGCGCCTCGAGCGCCTCGGGCGACACGCTCTTGCGCGGCAATCCCTCGGCCACCGCCCGACGCAGGAAGGCGCGCGCCAGATCCGGCAGGTCCTCCAGCCGCTCGCGCAGCGGCGGCAGGCGGATCGGCACCACGTTGAGCCGGTAGAACAGATCCTCGCGAAACCCGCCCTCGTTGATCAGCCCGCGCAGGTCCTGATGGGTCGCGGCCACCACCCGCACGTCGGCCTTGATCGGCTGGCGCCCGCCGATGCGGGTGAATTCGCCCTCCTGCAGCACCCGCAGCAGGCGGGTCTGGGCGTCGGGGGGCATGTCGCCGATCTCGTCGAGAAACAGCGTGCCGCCGGCGGCCATCTCGAAGCGGCCCGCGACGCTTTCGCCGGCCCCGGTGAAGGCGCCCTTTTCATGCCCGAACAATTCGCTTTCGATCAGGTCGCGCGGGATCGCCGCCATGTTCACCGCCACGAACGGCCCGGCCTTGCGCCAGCCGAAATCATGCAGGGCGCGGGCCACCAGTTCCTTGCCGGTGCCGCTTTCGCCGTCGATCATCACCGTCAGATCGGTGTTCATCAGCCGCGCGAGGATGCGATACACCTCCTGCATCGCCGGCGACCGCCCGATGATCGGCAGCCCCTCGTCGCGCGACGGCTCCTCGGGCTGGGCCGGGGATTTGCGCGCGCCCTCCAGCGACTTGCGCACCGTGTCGATGACCTCGCGCAGGTCGAAGGGCTTGGGCAGGTATTCATAGGCCCCGGCCTCGGCGGCGCGGATCGCGGTCATCACCGTGTTCTGGGCGCTCATCACGATCACCGGCAGCGCCGGGCGCTTGCGGCGGATCGCCGGCAGCAGGTCAAGCGCGTCGCCGTCGGGCATCATCACGTCGGACACCACCGCGTCGCCCTCCCCCGCCTCGATCCAGCGCCACAGCGTGCTGGCCGACCCGGTGGAGCGCACCCGGAACCCGGCCCGGGTCAGCGCCTGCCCCAGCACCGTGCGGATGGACCGGTCGTCATCGGCGACCAGCACGGTTTCGCCGCTCATGACGCCGCGCCTTCGGTCTTTTCGGACCAGACCGGCAGCAGCAGGCGAAACCGCGCCCCCTCGCCCCCCGCGACGCATTCGACCACGCCGCCATGGCTGGCGACGATCTTGGACACCAGCGCCAGCCCCAGCCCGCCCCCCGCCGCCTTGGAGGTGACGAAGGGTTCGAAGATGTCGCGCCGAAGGGCGTCGGGCACGCCGGGGCCGTTGTCGCTGATCACGATCTGCAAGGGCAGGCTTTCGCGCGCCCCCGAAGGCGAGGCAAGGCGCATCCCCGGACGGAACGAGGTGCTGAGCGCGATGCGCCCGCCGCGCGCCGGCAGCGCCTCGGCGGCGTTCTTCAGCAGGTTGAGAAACACCTGCATCAGCCGATCCGCGTCGCCGGCGGTGGGCGGCAGCGAGGGATCGTATTCGGCGCTGATGCGCACATGGCCGGCAAACCCGGCCTCGGCGGCGCGCCGCGCCCGGTCAAGCACGTCATGGATGTTCACCGGCGCGCGCGAAACCGGGCGGGTGTCGCCGAACTGGTCGACGCGCTCCAGCAGGGTGACGATGCGCTGGGCCTCCTCGCGGATCAGGTCGGTCAGCTCGCGGTCCTCGGCCCCCAGATTCATGCTCAGCAGCTGCGCCGCGCCGGATATCCCCGCCAGGGGATTCTTGATCTCATGCGCCAGCATCGCCGACATGCCGGTGACGCTGCGCGCCGCGGCGCGATGCGACAGGCTGCGGTCCATCTTTTCGGCGATCGACTGCGGGCGGATCAGCAGCAGGATGTCGCCGGAGCGATCCGCCATCGCCGCCGCCTGCAGGTCCACCATGCGCGGCGCCCGGTCCGGCAGGGTCAATTCCAGCCCGTGCTCGCCCAGCGACACCGCGCCGCGGCGCAGCTGGCCCACCAGGTCGATGATCCGGCTCGACGCGCCGAACAGATCCGCCAGCGCGCGGCTGCGCAGCGCCCGGGCGCTGAGCCCGAAAAACGTCTCGGCGGCGCTGTTGGCGTCGAGAATGCGATCCCCCGCGCCCAGCGCCAGCGCCGCGGCGGGCAGGGTGTTCCACACGGTCTCGTAATTCAGCGCCGCCGGCGCGGCGGCGGGCTGGACGACCGGCGCGCTCACGCCGCCGCCTCCAGCGCCTGCGCCGCGGCGTCGATGTCGGGCAGCTCCGCCGCCAGCGTCGCCGCCACCCGCGCCGGGTCGTCCATGCGCATCAGCCGCGCGCGCAGGCCCGCGGCGCCGGGCACATGCTCCAGATGCCAGCTCAGATGCTTGCGCGCGCAGCGCAGGCCCAGGTCGCGGCCATACAGGTCCAGCATGTCCTCGCATTGCCCGATCAGCAGCGCCGCGCGGGCCGCGCCCGTCGGCGTCGCCGGGCCCGGCCGCCCGGCCAGCGCCGCGGCGATCTGCGCCGGCAGCCAGGGCCTGCCCCGCGCCCCGCGCCCGATCATCACCCCGTCGGCGCCCGACCGGCGCAGGGCGTCGCGGGCGCTCGCCGCATCCACCACGTCGCCGTTCACCACCAGCGGAACGGTCACCGCCGCGCGCACCGCGCGCACCGCGTCCCAATCCGCCGCGCCGCGATAGAACTGCTGGCGGGTGCGGCCATGCACCACGATCATCGCCACCCCGGCGGCCTCGGCCCGGCGCGCGATCTGCGGCGCGGTCATGGTCGCGCGGTCCCAGCCCAGCCGCATCTTCAGCGTCACCGGCGCGTCCGCCGCCGCGACCACCGCCTCGATCAGCCCCAGCGCGTGATCCGGGTCGCGCATCAGCGCCGCCCCCGAAGCCCCCTGCGTCACCTTCTTGGCCGGGCAGCCCATGTTGATGTCGATGATCCGCGCGCCGCGCCCCACGCAGCGGCGGGCGCATTCGGCCATGTCGCGCGCCTCGCGCCCGGCGATCTGCACCGATGTCAGCCCCGTTCCCCCGGACAATTCGTCCCCGGACAGTTCGGCGCGCAGCAGCGTCGAGGCCCGCCCCGTCGCCATTTCCCGGCTCGCCACCATCTCGGACACCGCCAGCCCGACGCCGAACCGCGCCGCGACGCGGCGAAACGGCAGGTCGGTGATTCCGGCCATGGGCGCCAGCAGCACCGGCGAATTCAGGACATGAGCGCCAATGCGCAGCGACATCTGCTTAATCCTTGTGCATTTCGCCCCGAAGTAGCCAAGACGCTTGAGATGCGCAAGGCCCGAGGCTACCTGATCCCCAGGCAATCGTCGAAGGGAACGCGGATGCAGAGGCGGGCGGCTTGACCATTCATGCGCTGATCGTGGCGGCGGGGCGCGGCGCGCGCGCCGGGCCGGGCGGTCCCAAGCAATACCGCGATCTGGGCGGGCGCACGGTGCTGCGCGCCACGCTGGACGCGTTCCTGCGCGCGCCCCGCGTCGACCGGGTGCGGGTGGTGATCCACGGCGACGACCGCGCCGCCTACGCCGCGGCGACCGCCGGGCTGTCGCTGGCGGCGCCGGTGATCGGCGGGGCCACGCGTCAGGACAGCGTGCGGCTGGGGCTGGAATCGCTCGACGCCGCGCCCGACGATCTGGTGCTGATCCATGACGCCGCGCGCGCCTTCGTGTCCGGGGCGGTCATCGACGGGGTGATCGCCGCGCTGGACCGGGCCCAGGGCGCCTGCCCCGTCCTGCCCGTGGCCGACACCATCCGCCGCGCAGAAAACGGGTTTGCCGGGGCCACCCTCGAACGCGCCGCGCTCGCCCGCGCCCAGACCCCGCAGGGGTTTCGCCTCGCCCCGATCCTGGCGGCGCATCGCGCCGCAGCGGGGCGCGCGCTCACCGACGACGTGGCGGTGGCGCAGGCGGCGGGGATCGCGGTGACCCTCACCCCGGGCGAGGAGGCCAACGTGAAACTCACCACGCCCGAGGATTTCTCGCGCGCCGCCGCCGCCGCAAGAAGGACCAATGACCAGATGGACATACGCACCGGCACTGGGTTTGACGTGCACGCCTTCGGACCCGGGGATCACCTGACGCTCTGCGGCGTCGCCCTGCCCTTCGATCGCGGGCTTGCGGGGCATTCCGACGCCGATGTGGGCATGCACGCGATCACCGACGCGATCTTCGGGGCGCTGGCCGAGGGCGATATCGGCCAGTGGTTCCCGCCCTCGGACCCGCAATGGAAAGGCGCCGCGTCGGAACTGTTTCTCGCCAAGGCCGCCGAACGGGTGGCGGCGCGCGGCGGGCGCATCGCCAATGTCGACTGCACGCTGATCTGCGAACAGCCGAAAATCGGCCCCCATGTCCCGGCCATGCGCGCCGAACTGGCCCGCATCCTGCAAATCGACATCGGCCGCGTGTCGGTGAAGGCCACCACCACCGAGCGCCTCGGCTTTGCCGGGCGCGGCGAAGGAATCGCCGCGCAGGCCGCCGCCGCCATCATATTGGAATCGCCATGAAATCCCTCGCCACCCTGTTCGGACTGGGCCATCTGCGCCCGGCGCCCGGCACGCTGGGCTCGCTGGCGGCGCTGCCGCTGGGCTACGCGCTGCATTACCTCGGCGGCTTCCCGCTCTTTGCGCTGGCGACGCTGGCCGTCATCGTCCTCGGCTGGATCGCCGCCGCGCGCTATCTTGAAACCAGCGCCTCGCAGGATCCGTCGGAGGTGATCATCGACGAGGTGGCCGGCCAGCTGATCGCCTTGGCGCCGCTGTCGCTGGGGCTGTGGATGCAGGGCGTCGCGCCGCAGGTGTTCCCCTGGCCCGGCTGGGTCGGCGCCTTCCTGACGTTCCGCCTGTTCGACATCCTCAAACCGCCGCCGGTCAGCTGGGCCGAGCGCGCGCCGGGCGCCGCCGGCGTGATGCTCGACGACCTGGTCGCCGGGGCAATCGCCGCGGCGATCGTGACCCTGGCCGCCGCGATCTTTCATGGAGCCCTGTCGTGAACGAACTGCAAAGCCTCGCCGCGGACGCCATTGACGCGCTCGCCGCCGCCGGGCTGATGATCGCCGCCGCCGAAAGCTGCACCGGCGGGCTGGCGCTGGGCGCGCTGACCGAAATCCCCGGCGCCTCGGCGGTGGTGGAGCGCGGCTTCGTCACCTATTCCAACGCCGCCAAGACCGAGATGCTGGGCGTGGCGAAAACCCTGATCGCCGCCCATGGCGCGGTCTCCGAACCGGTGGCCGTGGCCATGGCCGAGGGGGCGCTGGCGCGATCCCAGGCGCATCTGGCGGTGGCGATCACCGGCGTCGCCGGGCCCGGCGGATCGGACAGCAAGCCCGAGGGCCGGGTGTGTTTCGCGCTGGCCCGCGCCGGGCGCGAAACCCGGGTCGAGACCATCGAATTCGGGGCCGCGGGCCGGCGCGCCGTGCGCCGCGCCAGCGTCGCCCACGCGCTCGACATGCTGCGCAGCGCGGCGGGCGACTGACCGGGCCGGCAGGCGGCCCGCGTCAACGTCTGCCGTGAAAACAGGCACAACCCGGGGCAATTGCCGAAATTGGGGGCGCCGCGTCGATTGGCGCCGTTTTTTTTCCCATTTCAGCGCCAAGGGATTTGCCGCGCAAAAGCCGATTTTCTAGACCTCCCCCATGTTCACCCGCCCCGGCGCGACCGGGGCCCGCATCAGGGGATTTTCCGGAAAATGAATGGCGCAGACACCGCATGGATTCTCGTTGCCACGACGCTCGTGCTGTTCATGACCCTGCCCGGGCTGGCGCTGTTCTATGGCGGGCTGGTGCGTTCGCGCAATTTCCTGTCGGTGCTGATGCAATGCATGGCCATCGCCTGCCTGATGTCGCTGCTCTGGCTGGTCGCGGGCTACAGCATCGCCTTCGGCCCCGGCGCGACCGGCTGGTGGGGCGGGTTCGACAAGGTCTTCCTGCTCGGCGTCGGCCCTGACGCGCTGACCGGCACGATCCCCGAAATCCTGTTCTTCGCCTTCCAGATGACCTTCGCCATCATCACCCCGGCGCTGATCATCGGCAGCTATGTGGAACGCATCGGCTTCGGCTTCGCCATGCTGTTCTCGGGGCTGTGGATGCTGGTCTGCTACGCGCCGGTGGCGCATTGGATCTGGGGCGGCGGCTGGCTTGCGGTCCTCGGGGCCAGGGATTTCGCCGGCGGCATAGTGGTGCATGAAACCGCCGGGCTGGCGGCGCTGGTGCTGGCGGTGATGCTGGGGCCGCGCCGGGACCATTCCAAGCCGCCGCACGCGCCGGGGATGGTGATGATCGGCGCCTCGATGCTCTGGGTCGGCTGGTTCGGCTTCAACGCCGGCTCGCAGCTGGCCGCCGACGGCGGCGCGGCCATGGCGCTGGTGACGACCCATATCTCGGCGGCGAGCGCCTCGCTGACCTGGGCGCTCTACGAAAAGATCCGCTACGGCAAATCCTCGCTGATCGGGCTGGTGACCGGGACCATCGCCGGGCTGGCCTCGATCACCCCGGCCTCGGGCTTCGTGGGGCCGATCGAGGCGATGGTCATCGGCGGCGTCGCCGGGGTGCTGTGCCAGCTCTGCGTCGTCGGCATCCGCCAGAAGCTGAAGATCGACGACACGCTGGACGTGTTCGCGGTGCATGGCGTCGGCGGCATCTTCGGCACGATCATGATCGCGGCGTTCGGCCATGGATCCTTCGTCGCGCAGTTCACCGCGCTGGCGGCGGTGGGGGTCTTCACGCTGGTCGTCACCGTGGCGCTGGTGAAGATCGCGGCGCTGGTCACCCCCATGCGCGTCAGCCACGAGGACGAGGTCGACGGGCTCGACTACGCCACCCATGGCGAACGCGCCTACGACATCATTTCCTGATTCCGCCCCCTACAGCGCGCGGGGGCCGTAAAGCGCCGCCGCGCGGTCCTCGAAGGCGCGCACGATGCGCTGCATGGCCTCGCCGAACACCACCCCGATCACCGCCTGCAGGATCGCCGAGCGGAATTCGAAATCGACGAAGAAATCCACCTCGCAGCTGCCCGGCTCGATCTCGATGAATCGCCAGTGATTGGCGAGGTATCTGAACGGTCCGTCCAGATAGGCGACGTCGATCACCATGTCGTCGGGATGCAGGGTCACGCGGCTGGCGAAGGTCTCGCGGAACAGCTTGAACGAGATCACCAGATCCGCCTCGATCACTTCGGCGCCGTCGGCGCCCGGCTTGCGCGAGCGGATTCGCGCCGCCTGACACCAGGGCAGGAATTCGGGATAGGACTTCACATCCGCGATCAGCGCGTACATCTCGCTGGCCGAATAGGGCATCCGGCGCTTTTCCGCGTGTGTCGGCATCGTGCTGTTCTTCGCGTCCCGCTGCGGCGCCTTCACGCCCGGCGCGCCCCATCGCCCGCCGCCGCGCAGCGTTAAGCCAGGCGCCGGTTTTCATCAAGCCCCCCTTTCATCGCGGGCGCGCATGAGGCAACAAGACAACGGACGCCGAAGGTCATGACCTTTCATGCGGCGCACGGTGGGTGAACGAAGGATTCGACGAATGACCAACAGGCCGTATGCAATCGACCAGATGATCTCGGCGAAGGAGATCGCGGCGCGGGTCGAAGGGCTCGCCGCCGAGATCCATGACTATTTCGAGGGCACCGACAAGCTGATCGTCATCGGCTTGCTGCGCGGCAGCTTCGTGTTCATCGCCGACCTGACGCGCGAACTGAGCCTGCCGGTGGAGATCGATTTCATCGAGGCCTCCTCCTACGGCAACGCCACCGAATCCAGCCGCGAGGTGCGCATCCTCAAGGATCTGCGCGGCGAGATCGAGGGCCGCGACGTGCTGGTGGTCGAGGACATCGTGGACACCGGCTTCACCCTGCATCACGTGCTGCACCTGCTGCGCGCGCGCCACCCCCGGCGGCTCGAGGTCTGCGCCCTGCTCGACAAGCCGGCGCGGCGCGAGGCCAAGGTGGACGTGCGTTTCATCGGCTTCGAGATCCCCGACGAATTCGTCGTCGGCTACGGCATCGACTACGCCCAGCGCAACCGCAATCTCAGCCATATCGGCAAGGTGCGGTTTCTGGATGAAGACGCGGATTCAGACGCATCCAAAAGCTGATTCTTCGCTTTTTTACGGACTTGCGCCACAGACCCAACCTGAAACGTCAGACGCGACGCGCAAGATCATCCCCCAGCGCGAAAGATCAGGCCGGGCGGGGCAAGGCTTCGCCGGCCTCGCGCAGCACCGCCGCCAGTTCCGAAAACCAGCCGTCATCGACCGAGATCCGCCGCCGCGCCAGCCCGATCACCCGCCGCGGCTCGGGGTCGGAAAACCGCATCACCGCCAGCCCCGGCGCCGCCGCCTGTTCGGGCAGCGCGGCGATTTCCGGCAGCAGCGTCAGCCCGAATCCATGCGCCGCCAGCCGCGCCAGCGTGGCCAGGCTCGACGCCCCCAGATCCACCGTGCCGGAGCGGTCCAGCGCGCAGACCTCCAGCGCCTGATCGGCCAGGCAATGGCCCTCGTCCAGCAGCAGCAGCTGCTCGGCGCGGATGCCTTCGGGGCGCAGCCGCGCCGCGCCGCGCCCATGTTCGCGCTTCAGGTCCCGCGCCCGGTCCTTCGACGCGGCGAGCAGGAACCGGTCCTCGAACAGCGGCGTCTCCGCCAGCGCCGGATCGCCGGTGGGCAGCGCCACCACCGCCGCGTCGAGCCGCCCGTCGCGCACGTCGTCCAGCAGCCGCCCGGTCATCGCCTCGCGCACCCCCAGATCCAGCCCCAGATTCTTCGCCTTCAGCAGCGGCAGCGCCGCGGGCAGCAGATAGGGCGCCACCGTCGGGATCACCCCCAGCGACAGCCGCCCGCCCAGCCCCCGCGACCAGCGCGCCGACTGCCCGATCTCGCGCACCTCGTCCAGCACCCGGCGGGCGCGGCGGGCGATCTCCTGCCCCGTGGGGGTCAACGTCACCTCGCGGGCGCGGCGCTCGGCCAGCGTCACCCCCAGCGTGACCTCCAGGTCGCGCACCTGCACGCTCAGCGCCGGCTGGGACACATGGCACGCCGCCGCCGCCCGCCCGAAATGCCGGTGCTCGGCCAGCGCGAGGAAATAGCGCAGCTGCTTGAGTGTGACATCCATAATCAAAACCTATCACCAAAAAACAAAAAAGCAATTTTACATTATCACTGAAATCCACCAAGTTTAGAATCATTCAAGAACGCCAAGGGAGCCCCCGAATGTCCGACACCCCCCGCCTCACCACCACCGCCGGCGCGCCGGTCCCCGACAACCAGAATTCCATCACCGCCGGCCCGCGCGGTCCGGTGCTGATGCAGGATTACCAGCTGCTGGAAAAGCTCGCCCACCAGAACCGCGAGCGCATCCCCGAACGGGTGGTGCACGCCAAGGGCTGGGGGGCGCGCGGCACGCTCACCGTCACCCATGACATCAGCAAATACACCCGCGCGAAGATCTTCTCCGAAGTCGGCAAGAAAACCGACATGATCTGCCGCTTCTCCACCGTGGCGGGCGAGGCCGGCGCCGCGGACGCCGAACGCGACGTGCGCGGCTTTGCGCTGAAATTCTACACCGAGGAGGGCAACTGGGATCTGGTGGGCAACAACACCCCGGTGTTCTTCATCCGCGACGCCTACAAGTTCCCGGATTTCATCCACACCCAGAAACGCCACCCCCGCACCAACCTGCGCTCGGCGGCGGCGATGTTCGATTTCTGGTCGCTGTCCCCGGAATCGCTGCATCAGGTGACCATCCTGATGTCGGATCGCGGCATCCCCACCGACCCGACGCGCATGAACGGCTACGGCTCGCACACCTATTCCTTCTGGAACGACGCGGGCGAGCGCTACTGGGTGAAATTCCACTTCAAGACCCAGCAGGGCCACGCCCATTACACCAACGCCGAGGCCGAGGCGCTGATCGGCCAGACCCGCGAAAGCTATCAGGAGGCGCTGTTCGGCAAGATCGAATCCGGCGACTTCCCCAAATGGACCATGTATGTGCAGATCATCGACGAGGCGGATGCGGAAAACATGCCGTTCAACCCCTTCGACCTGACGAAAGTCTGGCCCCATGGCGACCACCCGCTGATCGAGGTTGGCGAGATGGAGCTGAACCGCAACCCCGACAATTATTTCGCCGAGGTCGAGAACGCCGCCTATTCGCCCTCCAACATCGTGCCGGGGATCGGCTTTTCGCCCGACAAGATGCTGCAGGCGCGGGTGTTCTCCTATGCCGACGCCCATCGCTACCGGCTTGGCACCCATTACGAGGCGCTGCCCGTCAACGCCCCGAAATGCCCGATCAACCACTACCACAAGGACGGGGCGATGCGCTTCCAGACCCCCGATTTCGGCAACCCGGACGCCTTTTACGAACCCAACACCATGGGCGGCCCGCAGGAAGATCCGAGCGTCAAGGAACCGCCGCTGCGCATCTCCGGCGACGCCGACCGCTACAGCCACCGGGACGGCAATGACGATTTCTCCCAGCCGCGGGCGCTGTTCAACCTGTTCGACGACGGCCAGAAATCCCGGCTCTACGCCAATTACGCGGCGGCCATGAACGGGGCCCCGGCGGAAATCCAGGAACGCTGGTGCAAGCTGCTCGACCAGGTGCACCCGGATTACGGCAAGGGCGTGCGCGACGCCATCGCCGCCGGCTGACCGGCGCGCCAATCCGGCGCGGGGCGGCCGCCAACGTCGCCCCGCGCCCGCAGCCCCGCGACCGGCGCCATCTCCGAAAACCGCGCGCCGCCCCCGCCGCTCAGCGCAGGGCGGATCCCGATCCGCCATTGGCGCATGGACGCCCGCCACGGTTGTCTCGCCGCGCCGGCTCTGCGATCCTCGCCGCCCATGCCCGAGGAGACCGCCCATGCCCACCCCCGCGCTGCGCATCGAAACCGACGGCCCCCTGCGCGTCATCGCCATCGACCGCCCGCAAAAACGCAACGCCGTGGACCCGGAAACCGCCGCCGCGCTCTACGACGCCTTTCGCGATTTCGACTCCGACCCCGACGTCGCGGCGGCGATCCTCACCGGGACCGGCGGCGCGTTCTGCGCCGGGGCCGACCTCGCCCGCGCCGCGGGGGGCGGCTATGACGCCGCCTGGCGGCGACGCATGGCGATAGGCGACGCCGCCGACCTCGACGCCGCCCCCCGCCCCGCGCCCATGGGCCCGACCCGCCTGCGCCTGTCGAAACCGGTGATCGCGGCCATCGCCGGCCCGGCGGTCGCCGGCGGCATGGAACTGGCGCTGTGGTGCGACCTGCGGGTGATGGAGGCCACCGCCTTCATGGGGGTCTTTTGCCGCCGCTGGGGGGCGCCGCTGATCGACGGCGGCGCCATCCGCCTGCCGCGCATCGTCGGCCAGGGGCGGGCGCTGGACCTGATCCTCACCGGGCGGCGGGTGGATGCCGACGAGGCGCTGGCCATGGGGCTCGCCGACCGGATCGCGCCCCATGGCGGCGGGCTCGACGCCGCGCGCGCGCTCGCCCATGACATCGCCCGCTTTCCGCAGGTCTGCCTGCGCGCCGACCGGGCGCTGGCGCTTGACCAATGGGCCCTGCCCATGACCGCCGCCCACGCCCGCGAATGGCGCTCGATCGCGGCGCTCGACGCCGAGGGCCGCGACGGCGCCGCCCGATTTCGCGCCGGCAAGGGCCGCGGCGGCGATTTCACCGACATCTGAGCGCGCCTTTCGCCATGAGGATCGCGCCAACCACATTCAGGAGCACGCCATGACGGCCCGCTACAGCCCCGCCTTCGAGGCCCATCTGCACCGCGAACACCGCATTGGCAAGATCGAGGAGTTCCTCAAGGAAATCGTCTATGGCGGCAATGACGGCATCGTCACCACCTTCGCCATCGTCGCCGGCTTCGCCGGCGCCGGGGCCGAGGGCGCCGGGCTGGTCGGGGGCGTCGCGGTGCTGCTGTTCGGGCTCGCCAACCTGTTCGCCGACGCCACCGCCATGGGGCTCGGGGCGTTCCTGTCCAGCCGCTCCGAACAGGATGTCTACCGCGCCACCCGCGCCCGCGAACGCCGCGAGATCGAAGAGAACCCGGAATTCGAACGCATGGAGACCCTGGAGATCCTCGACGAAAAGGGCCTGACCAGGGCCGACGCCGTCGAATTCACCGACATCCTGCAGCGCAACCCGGAATTCATGGCCGATTTCATGATGCAATACGAGGTCGGGCTCGCCGATCCCGACGGCGACAGCCCGGCGATGAAGGGGCTGGCGACGTTCCTTGCCTTCATCGCCTTCGGGGCCACGCCGCTGGTGCCGTATTTCCTGTTCGATCCGACCCAGCGCACTTTCTACATGTCGCTGTTCGCCACCCTGCTGGCGCTGGTGGCGCTGGGGACCCTGCGCTGGCGGGTGACCAACGAGACCCTGTCGCGCTGCGTCGGCGAAACCGTGCTGGTGGGCGGCATCTGCGCGCTGGTCGCCTTCGCCGTCGGTTTCGCTTTTCGCTGAGCCCGCCAAGCCCGACCCGCTCGGCCATCGCCGCGGATCGCCGCGGATCGCCCGGGAACCTGTCGCCGCCGGGCCACGCCCGCCCCGCAGCCGGGCCGCGCGCCCGGCCCGGCGCGGTTTTATTCTTTCGCGCGCCACGCCAATGCCGTAACCAACGGCGGCACGCTGGATGACGGAGCCCCGCCCTTGCCCACCTCGCCGCGATACGCCTTATGCCTCGCCGCGCTGCTGAGCGCCGCCCCCGCCGCCCCCGGCGCGCGGGCCGGCGCGCTCGAGGATCTGCTCAACAAGACCGTGCGCAACCAGGCCGACAACGCGCTGGCGGTGCTCGGCGTCTCGGTGGTGCCCAGCGAGACCGCCAGCACCCTGACCTTCGACGGCGGCGGCGACAGCGGCTATGATTTCCAGGCCACGCAGTTCGGCGGCGCCTTCACCTTCAGCGACGATTTTCCGCTGTATCTGGAAGGCTTCCTCGGCGCCTCGCGCTACGATCCCACCTTCGTGTTCAGCGAAGGCGACCAGCGATCCCTGCTGCCCTCGAAATGGACCAGCTTTTCGGCCACCGGCGGCGTCGGCTGGGATTTCAGCCTCACCGACGACCTGGTGCTGCGGCCCATGCTCAACATCTCGCTGGGGCATGTGGAAAGCGACCTGTCGCTGCTGGGGCGGTTCATCGAGAACAAGTTCGATCTGGATCTGGGTTTCCTCGACGCGGACCGGCTCAACGCCTATGGCTACGGCGCCTCGCTGATGCTGGATTACGCGCTGGTCCGCGAGGCCTACGAGATAGATTCCGAACTGCGCTACACCTTCATTCGCCTGTCCAGCTTCGAAAAGACCTCCGCCGGGTCGCGCGCCACCGCCGACGCCTCGACGCTGGGGATCTGGAACCGGCTGCGCGTGCCCACCGGGCTGAGCGTGCTGGGGCGGCCGCTGCGCGCGGTGGGCGAGGTCTCGGCCTCGCTGCTGCCCGGCGATCAGGGCGCGGCGCTGGGCACGCAATGGCTGGTGCAGGCGGGCCTCGGGCTGGAAATCGACTTCACCGCCACCTCCGTGCCGCTGATGACCCGGGGGCGGATCATGATCCGCTACGCCAAGGGCGAACGGCTTGAGGGGTTTTCCATCGGCCTCGCCGCCAGTTTCTAGGTCGCGGCGAGCGCCCGACGCCCCATCCACGAAAACCGCCCTAGGCGTGGATCACCCGGCCATAGGCGTCGAGCACCGATTCATGCATCATCTCGCTCAGCGTCGGATGCGGGAACACCGCCTGCATCAGCTCCGCCTCGGTGGTCTCCAGCTGGCGGCCGATGACGAATCCCTGGATCAGCTCGGTGACCTCGGCGCCGATCATGTGCGCGCCCAGCAATTCGCCGGTCCCGGCGTCGAACACGGTCTTGACCAGCCCCTCGGGCTCGCCCAGCGCGATCGCCTTGCCGTTGCCGATGAACGGGAACCGCCCGACGCGGATCTTTCGCCCCGTCGCCTTCGCCTCTGCCTCGGTCATGCCCACCGAGGCGATCTGCGGGTGGCAATAGGTGCAGCCGGCGATGCTTTCGGGGCGCACCGGATGCGCCGGGCGCCCGGCGATCATCTCCGCCACCATCACCCCTTCATGGCTGGCCTTGTGCGCGAGCCATGGCGGCGCCGCCAGATCGCCGATGGCGTAAAGCCCCTCGACCCCGGTGCGGCAGAATTCATCCACCGCCACATGGCTGCGATCGACCTTCACGCCCAGCGCCTCCAGCCCCAGGTCTTCGACATTGCCGACGATGCCGACCGCCGAAATCACCGCGTCGAATTCCCGGGCCACGGTCTTGCCGCCCTGCTCCACATGCGCCGTCACCCGCCCCGCGCCGCGATCGAGCCGCGCCACCCTGGCGTTTTCCAGAATGGTCATGCCCTGCTTTTCAAACTGTTTCTTCGCCAGCGCCGCGATCTCCGCATCCTCGGCCGGCAGGATGCGCTCCAGCACCTCCACCACCGTGGTTTCCGCCCCCAGCGTGTTGTAGAAACTGGCGAATTCGATGCCGATGGCGCCCGATCCGATGACCAGCAGCTTTCGGGGCATCCGCGGCGGGTTCAGCGCGTCGCGATAGGTCCAGACCAGATCGCCGTCGCCCTCCAGCCCCGGCAGTTCCCGCGCCCGCGCGCCGGTGGCGAGGATCACGCCGGGCGCGCGCAGCCGCCGCGCGCCTGCGTCGCCGCGCACCGCCACTTCCCCGGGCGCGGACAGGGTCGCGACCCCCATGACCACCTCGACGCGGTGCTTCTTCAGCAGATAGGCGACGCCGCCCGACAGCTGCCCCGCCACCTTGCGCGACCGCGCGATCACCGCCTTGATGTCAAACGAGATCGCCCCGGCGCCGAGCCCGAATTCCCCCGCCCGGCCCATCAGGTGAAACACCTCGGCCGAGCGCAGCAGCGCCTTGGTGGGAATGCAGCCCCAGTTGAGGCAGATGCCGCCCAGATGCTCGCGTTCGACCACCGCGACGCGCAGCCCCAGCTGCGCCGCCCGGATCGCGGCCACATAGCCGCCGGGACCGGCGCCGATCACGATGAGGTCGAATTGGTCTTTCGCCGGGTCGCCCATGGTCACTGATCCGCTTCGCTGCCTGTTCGGGGGTCAACCCAACCCCGGACGGCGGCAAAAGGCAACGCCCAAGCGCGAAAGCCGCGCCCCTATCAAACGGCGATCAAGCGGCGATCAAGCCCGGGTCAAGCGGCGGTCGGGCCCCAATCAGACCCCGATCAGGCCCCGGTCAGACCCCGGTCAGACCCCGGTCAGGCGGCGATGGATTTCATGGTGTGCGCGTAGCCGCCGGCGTCGAGATAGGCGCGCTCGGCCTCGGTGCTGTCGCGCCCCAGCGCCTCGTTGCGATAGGGAAACCGCCCGAACTGGCGGATCACCGCGCGATGGGCGCAGGCGTGGGGCAGGCTGTTGGCCCGGCTCTGCGGCATGCGGCAGGAAAACAGCCGCACGCTGCGGTCCTGATCGGCGATGTTCTCCGAATGCATCAGCGGCAGGTAGAAGAACTGCCGCGCCGGTTCGGCGATGCGTTTGTCATGGCCGCGCGCGATCGCCAGCTTGGCCATCCGCAGCGCCCGCTCGTCGGTGGCGAAACAGTCGCCCTCGCCGCGAAACATGTTGCGCGGGAACTGATCCAGCAGCAGCAGCAGCGCCAGCGCGCCCTCCGGGTCCGACAGCCAGCCGTCATAGGCCCCGAGCCGCGCGGCGCGCCAATCGTTCAGGAATCGCTTGCGGATGGTCTCGTCGATCGCGTCGTCCGACTTGTACCACCCTTCGGGCCCGATCTCGTCGAGCCAGAAATCCAGTATCCTCTGCGGTGCGGCCTGCATGGCGCGCTCTCCCCCATTGTGCCGGCCAGGACCGCCGCCCCCCCGGCGCGCGCTCAAGGCGTTTTCCGCTCGTCTGCCTCATGCGGCGGCGCCGGTCTTGTCGCCGGCGCCTGCCCGTTCACCGCGCGCGCATGCCTGAGGCGCGCAATATCCCGCGCCGGATTCGGCGTTTTTACCGGGCGATCAAGGCTGCAATTGGCGAGAGTCCTTCTCCGCAACCTCTGATTTCAGGGCAATACGAAGTCGGCTCCATGTCAACCCACAAAAACGACTTGGCTGATATTTAGGCGACGCAGTCGCGCATTGGACATGGGTCGCCCGGGGATCGCCCGGAGATCGCCCGGGGATCACCCGGGCTTCGCCGCGTTTTCGCCATGATCCGAGCCCCCGTCCTCGTCCTCTTCCCCGGCCTCGATCTGCTCGATGGCGTATTCCTGCGCCACCTCCACCGCCACCGGCGAGGATTGCGCCAACACCGCGGCGTAGGTGGCGGTGTCCTCCACCGCCACCGCCGGGCGCACGGTCATGCGATACGCGGCGTAAAGGCTGATCGCGCCCATCATCAGCCCGACAAAGGCGAAGAACGCCCAGGGGCCGATGGCGGTCATCGCATAGCCGACGATCAGCGGCCCGCCGATGGCCCCGAGCCCGTTGATGAAGATCAGCCCGCTCGACGCCGCGGCCATGTCCTCGGCCTCCAGAAAATCGTTGCTGTGGGCGATCAGCAGCGAATACAGCGGATTGGCCAGCCCGCCGATCAGAAAGGCGGCGGCGATCAGCAGCGTGCGGCTGCTTTCGCCGAAGATCGCCGCCAGCGACGCCGCCGCGCCAAGCCCGGTCACCGCGAGGATCAGCAGCCGGCGATCCACGCGGTCCGACAGCCAGCCGATGGGGTATTGCAGCAGCAGCCCGCCCACATAGATCGAGGCCACGAAGATCGAGATCTCGCCCAGCGACAGCCCCCGCTCCGTGCCGTAGACCGCCGCCATGCCGAACAGCGCCGCGAACACCGCGCCAAGGAAAAAGATGCCGACGAATCCCAGCGGCGAGGTCTCGTAAAGCCGCCGGAAGGTCATGGGCTTGGCGGTCTCGAACACCGGCGCCGGACTGACCGACAGCAGGATCGGCATGAAGGACAGCGACACCAGCACCGAAATCGCCACGAACAGCAGGTAGCCCCCGGGATCGGCGAAGTTCAGCGACAGTTGCGCAATCACGATGCCCAGCATCTGCACGATCAGATACACCGACAGCAGCTGCCCCCGCGTCTCGTTGGTGGCGCTGTCGTTGAGCCAGCTTTCCGCCACCACGTAGACGGCGGAAAAGCAGAACCCCACCACCAGCCGCATCACCCCCCAGGCGATCACGTTGGGCGCGGCGGCGTAAAGGATGAACATCGCCGAGATCACCGAGGCCATGGCCGCGAACACCCGCACATGCCCGACCCGGCGGATCATGCGCGGCGTCAGGCGCGAGCCGCCGAGAAAGCCGACGAAATACGCCGACATCACATAGGCCATCTCGCTGGCGTCAAAGCCCTCTATGGCGCCGCGCAGACCCAGCAGCGTGCCTTGCATGCCGTTGCCCACCATCAGCAGGAACATGCCGAACAGCAGCGCCCAGGCGTTGCGAATGATGAGGATCATGGCCGGAAATCCCGATTGCGTCAGGTGACGAAGGTAAAGGATCGCGCCTGCGACGCTGCGTCACGGGCGACATGCGGGGGTCGGGTTTGGAATTTCGGATCGAGAGGCCGGCGGGGGGTCAGCCCGGCAGCAGCAGCGATGAATCGCCGTAGGAATAGAACCGGTATTTTCGGGCGATGGCGTGGGCGTAGATCGCGCGGATGCGATCGACCCCCATCACCGCGCTCACCAGCATCATCAGGGTCGATCGCGGCAGATGAAAATTGGTCATCAGCCCGTCCGCGACCCGGAAATCGAACCCCGGGGTGATGAAAATGTCGGTTTCGCCGCGCCAGGGCGCGAGGGTCCCGGTCGCGCGCGCCGCGCTTTCCAGCAGGCGCAGCGCCGTGGTGCCCACCGGGATCACCCGCCCGCCGGCCGCGCGCGCCGCCTCGATGGCGGCGACCGCGTCGGCGCCGATCTCGCCCCATTCGGGATGCATCCGGTGATCGGCGATGTTTTCGACCTTCACCGGCAGGAAGGTGCCCGCGCCCACATGCAGGGTCAGCGTCGCAAACCGCACCCCGCGCGCGCCCAGCGCGCCCAGCAGCGCCTCGTCGAAATGCAGCGAGGCCGTGGGCGCCGCCACCGCGCCGGGGCGCGCCGCGAACACCGTCTGGTAATCCTCGGCATCGCGCGCATCCGCCGGACGCCGCGCCGCGATATAGGGCGGCAGCGGCATCACCCCGGCGCGCGCGATGGCCGCGTCAAGCGCCGCCCCGGCGCAATCAAAAGTCAACGACACCTCGCCGCCGGCGCCCTTCTCCGACAGCTCGGCGCCAAGTTCGTTCGAAAAAACGATCCGATCCCCGACCTTTAGCCGTTTGCCCGGGCGCGCCAGCGCGCGCCAGCGCGCAGAGCGCTCACGCGTGAGCAGGGTCGCCTCGATGCGCGCCGCGCCGCCGCCATCGCCGGAATCGCGAATCCGGGTCCCGAACAGCCGCGCCGGAATCACCCGGGTGTCGTTCAATACAAGAATGTCGTCAGGGCGCAGAATCGCCGCCAGATCGCCCACCCGCCGGTCGGCGATCGCGCCGCCCGCGGCCAGCAGCAGACGCGCGGCGCTGCGCGGCGCGGCGGGGCGCAGCGCGATCAACGCCTCGGGCAGATCGAAGTCGAAATCGTCAAGGCGCATGGGCGGGGCCTGCACAGCAGCGGCGCGCGGCGAATCCCGCGCGGATCAGAGGCCGCTCGGTATCCGCGCCGCCGGGCCCTGTAAAGCCCCGTCTTGCGCCCCTAATCGCCGTTCATCCAGCGCCCGTCCGGCTCGAAGGCCTGAAACACGAAGGCGAAGATCACGTCGGCGATCAGCGGATCGCCCGTCGCGGCGTCATAGGCGCGCACGCCGCCCACGTCGCGCCCTTCGTTGATGCGGCGCGCATCCAGCGCCGAGGCCTGCCCGGCGCGCCACACCAGCCGCACCCCCTCCTCTTCGATCTCCCCCGCCGCCGCCAGCCGCGCCAGCGGCCAGGCCCGGTCGCCGATGCGCACCACGCGGGCCACCGGATCGATGCCCGGCGGCGGGTCGCCCCGATACAGGAACGGCGCCCCGCTGTCATAGCCGCCATAGGGGTTCATGCCGTAGGCCCGCGCGTAGCGGGTCGGTTCGGCCATCACCAGCCCGTCGGGAACCCGCGCGCGGAAGGCGTCCCAGCTTTCGGTCCAGCTTGGCAGGGCCTCCAGCTTCGCGCCCAGCATCGCGCCGACAATGGCCTCGCCCTGAAACTGCTGCCACCAGCTTTCGGTCTGGCGGTCATACATGATCATGTCGGAATTGCGCAGCTTGCCGGTGACCCCGAAATCCAGTTCCCGCCCGTCCAGCTTCCCCGCGAACGCCACCGCCGAATTGCACAGCGGACAGAAGGTGACGGTCACCGCCCGCCCGTCGACGCGGTCATTGACGATCTCGTGCCAGATCAGATAGCGGATCGGATAGGCGCGCGGGGTCTGGCCGGGCAGTTCCAGCACCATCACCGGTTCGCGCCCGCCAAGCCCGGTCTCCTTGGCGACCGGGCGCATCTCGGGGCCGTCGATCGCCGGGATTCCGTCCTTGGGCGGCCCGCCCGACAGGATTTCGTCCACCCCCACGGACATGCGCGAAAAATCCGTGTCCGGCCATTCCCGGATCCAGCCGCGCGGCACGTCCTGCGCCCGCGCCGCAGGCGCCGTCGCCATCGCCGCCGCCGCAAGCAGCGCCGCGCAAATCAGCGCCGCAACCGTGGTCATCCGCTGGCCTGTCATCGAAACCATCCTCCATTCGCGCGCCGGCGATGCGTATCGCGCGCGGCGTCAGGGACAGTATCGCGCCGCGGCGCCGGCGGCGTCCAGCCATCCAAACCGTTGCAAAACCTGGGCTTCACGGGGTTTTGACAGCGCCGCGAGCCCCCGGCCCGCGCATGCGAAACGCCCGGCGCATTGCGGCGCCGGGCGTTGCAGGGTCTCAGATCGGGCGGCGCAGCGGCGCCGCCCGGCGGGTCTCAGGGCGCGTCGCCGGACGCGTCGGAATCCGCCGCGACCTTCACCGAGATCATCTTGTCGGGGTTCGCCGGCGGCTCGCCCCTGGCGATGGAATCCACATGCTCCATGCCCGAAAGCACCTGTCCCCAGACCGTGTACTGGCCGTTCAGGAAATGCCCCGGCTCAAGCATGATGAAGAATTGCGAATTGCCCGAATCCGGGTTCTGCGAGCGGGCCATGCCCACCGTTCCGCGTTCGAACGGGATCTTGGAGAACTCCGCCGCCACGTTGGGGCGGTCCGAACTGCCGGTGCCGGTGCCGGTGGGGCAGCCGGTCTGGGCCATGAAGCCGTCGATCACCCGGTGAAAGACGATGCCGTCATAGAAACCCTCGCGGGCCAGCGCCTTGATCTGCTCCACATGCGCGGGCGCCGCGTCGGGCAGCATCTGGATCACCACGTCGCCGTCCTTGAGCTTGATGATGAGGGTGTTTTCGGGGTCCTTGATCTCCACAGCGGAGGCCTCCGTTCGTCGTTTCATGTTTCTTGCGTCGGGTCGGCGCATCGTGAGGCGGGGCGGCTACTCGTCGCCCTCCACATAGACGCGGATCATCCGGGCCGGGTTCGCCGGGGGCTCGCCCCTGGGGATGGCGTCGACATTCGCCATGCCTTCGACCACCCGGCCCCAGATGGTGTATTGGCCGTTCAGATGCGGCGCCGGGGCCAGCATGATGAAGAACTGGCTGTTGGCGGAATTGCGCCCGGGACCGCGCGCCATGCCCACGGCGCCGCGCTCGAACGACGCCAGATTGGTGAATTCGGCCTTCAGGTCGGGCAATTCGCTGTCGCCGGTTCCGGCGCGGCGCAGGTTCTGGCCCTTGCGGGCGTTGCCGTATTTCACGTCGCCGGTCTGGGCCATGAAGCCGCCGATCACCCGGTGAAAGATCACCCCGTCGTAATCGCCGGCGCGGGCCAGCTTCTTGATCCGGGCGACATGCTGCGGCGCGATCGAGGGCAGCAGCTCGATCACCACATTGCCGGTCTCGAGTTCGATGATCAGGGTGTTTTCGGGGTCGTTGGCCTGGGCGCGCGCGGCGATCGGCGCGGCCAGCGCCGCGGCGGTCAGCGCCAGCAGCGCGAATCGAAGACCATGGAATATGCGGTGAGTCATGCGACGGATCCTGGATGCTGTTGGCGAGAGCCCCCGCCCCGCGCGCGAAGGATTTCGCGGCGCGGGGCTGCGGGCGGCGGCGTTTCGGGGGCCGGAGTAGCGCGCCAGAGCCGCGCGGTCAAACCGGGGCGTGTTTCCGGCGCGCCGCCCAGCCCCCCATTCATCCGCTCATTCGGCGATGCGTTCGAGCAGCGCGCGCTGCACGTCGGGGGTGACGAATTTCGACACGTCGCCGGCAAGGCGCGCGATTTCCTTGACCAGCTTGGATGAAATCGCCTGGTGATGGGCGTCGGCCATCAGGAACACGGTTTCCACATGTTCGTTCAGGGCGCGGTTCATGCCCACCATCTGGAATTCGTATTCGAAATCCGACACCGCCCGCAGCCCGCGCACGATCACATGGGCGCCCACATCCATGGCGAAATGGATCAGCAGGTTCTCGAAGGGTTCGACCACGATCTCCATGCCGGTCTCGGCGGCGATGGGGGCGCATTCGGCCTCGATCATCGCCGAGCGCTCCTCCAGCGTGAACAGCGGCCCCTTGTCGCGGTTGATGGCGACGCCGATCACCAGCCTGTCGACGAGACAGGCGGCGCGGCGAATGATGTCGAGATGGCCGAGCGTCACCGGATCGAAGGTTCCGGGATAAAGAGCAGTGCGCATCGGGCGGGTTTCCCTTGATTGTCGCTGCCATGGATCGGCGTCGCGGCTCAGCCCCGACGCACGCGCGCCACGCAACGATATTGCGCGGGCAGGGTCAACCGGAAACCGCGCCGCTTTCGACGGGCGCGGGCCTGAACGCTCCCCGGGGGGTGGCGGGCCGCGAGGGGGGGCGGAATCGCCGGCCGCCGCCCGGTTCAGAACCCCTTGATCATGTCCGCGAGCGCGGCGTTTTCGGATTCGATCTCGCTCATCCGCGCCTTCACCACGTCGCCGATGGAGATGACCCCGGCCAGCGTCCCGTTCTCCATCACCGGCATGTGGCGAAACCGCCCGACGGTCATGCGCTCGAGCAATGATTCGGCGGTGTCCTCGGGGGCGCATGCGGACACTTCCCGGGTCATGATCTCGGAAACCAGCCGATCGAGACAGGGCGCGCCCTCGACCCCGAGAACCCGGATGATGTCGCGTTCGGAGATGACGCCGCTGAGGCTTTTGCCGTCCGGCGACACCATCAGCGCGCCGATCCTGCGCGCCGAGAGCACCCCCGCCGCCTCCGAGAGCGTGATGTCCTCCGCCACCGTCTCCACTTCCGACGAGCCCTTGAGCGTGAGAATTCGCGAAACGATCATGCCGACCTCCGGATTACTGCGTCTGCTGCAACCCCAAGGTGGGCGGGATGATCACGGTTCGTCAAGGGAATGTGATCGCGGCGCGCGCCGCGCGCCGCGCCCCGCGCCGTTCATCGAGACGTGAAAACCCGCCAGGCGCGACGCGGCGCGGTCGGCCGGACCGCCGCGCGGGCCGGCTATTCCGCCGCCATCCGGCCCTTGGCGCTGAGGATGTCGCGCAGGTAGCGCCCGGTGTGGCCGGCCCCGCTGGCGGCGACGATTTCCGGCGGGCCGACGGCGACGATGCGCCCGCCGCCATCGCCGCCCTCGGGGCCGATGTCGATGATCCAGTCGGCGGTCTTGATCACGTCGAGATTGTGTTCGATCACCACCACGGAATTGCCCTGATCCACCAGTTCGTGCAGCACTTCGAGCAGCTTGCGCACATCCTCGAAATGCAGCCCGGTGGTGGGTTCGTCGAGGATGTAGAGCGTGCGCCCGGTGGCGCGCTTGCTGAGTTCCTTGCTGAGCTTCACCCGCTGCGCCTCGCCCCCCGACAGGGTGGTCGCCTGCTGGCCGACCTTGATGTAGCCGAGGCCGACGCGCTTCAGGGTTTCCATCTTGTCGCGGATCGCCGGCACGGCCTTGAAGAAGACCGCCGCATCCTCGACCGTCATGTCAAGAACATCGGCTATGCTTTTGCCCTTGAACATTATTTCAAGCGTCTCTCGATTGTAGCGCTTGCCGTTGCAGGTCTCGCAGGTGACGTAGACATCGGGCAGGAAATGCATCTCGATCTTGATCACCCCGTCGCCCTTGCAGGCCTCGCAGCGCCCGCCCTTGACGTTGAAGGAAAACCGCCCCGGCATGTAGCCGCGGGCTTTTGATTCCGGCATCCCGGCGAACCAGTCGCGGATCGGGGTGAAGGCGCCGGTGTAGGTGGCGGGGTTGGAGCGCGGGGTGCGCCCGATCGGCGACTGGTCGATGTCGATGACCTTGTCGAGATGCTCCAGCCCCTTGATCGTCTCGCAAGGCGCCGGGGTCTGGCGGGCGCCGTTGAGCCGCATGGAGGCGGTCTTGAACAGGGTCTCGATGGTCAGCGACGACTTGCCCCCCCCGGACACGCCGGTGACGCAGGTGAACACCCCGAGCGGGAATTCGGCGGTGACGTTCCGCAGGTTGTTGCCGGTGGCGCCGACCACGGTGACGGCTTTCTTTCGGTTGCGCTTGCGCCGCTTGGCGGGGATCGGAATTTCGCGCGCGCCGGTCAGGTATTGCCCGGTGATCGAGGCCTCGCAGGCGGCGATGTCGGCGGGGGTCCCCTGGGCGATGATCTCGCCGCCATGCACCCCGGCGCCCGGGCCGATGTCGATGACGTGATCGGCGGTGGCGATGGCCTCCTCGTCATGCTCCACCACGATCACCGTGTTGCCCTGATCGCGCAGGTTCTTGAGCGTGGTCAGCAATCGCCCGTTGTCGCGCTGGTGCAGACCGATCGAGGGTTCGTCAAGCACGTAGAGCACCCCGGTGAGCCCCGAACCGATCTGGCTGGCGAGGCGGATGCGCTGGCTCTCGCCCCCCGACAGAGTGCCGGAATTACGGCTCAACGTCAGATAGTCCAGCCCGACATTGACAAGAAAACCAAGGCGTTCGCGGATTTCCTTCAGGATCGCCCTGGCGATCTCGTTGTTCTGCGCGCTGAGATGAGCGGGCGCGTCCTCGACCCAGGCCAGCGCCGCGCGGATCGACTTTCGCACCACCTGGCCCACATGTTCGCCGCCGATCTTCACGGCGAGCGCCTCGGGCTTGAGCCGGAATCCGCCGCAGGTCTGGCAGGGGCGATCGTTCTGGTAGCGCTCGAATTCCTCGCGGACCCAAGCGGAATCGGTCTCGCGATACCGGCGCGCCATGTTGGGCACCACGCCCTCGAATGTGCGGATGAGCTCGTAGACCCGCCCGCCCTCGTCATAGCGGAATTTGATCTCCTCCTCGCCGGAGCCGTGCAGCATGGTGTCGCGCACGTTTTCCGGCAGCTTGTTCCACGGCGTGTGAATATCGAATCCATAGTGCTTGCCAATGGCTTCGATGGTTTGCTTGAAGTAGGGCGAGCGCGATTTCGCCCAGGGCGCCAGCGCGCCCTGCCACAGGCTCAGGCTTTCATCGGGGACCACCAGCCGGTCGTCGAAGAACAGCTCGACCCCGAGCCCGTCGCAGGCCGGGCAGGCCCCGAAGGGGGCGTTGAAGGAAAACAGCCGCGGCTCGATTTCCGGGATGGTGAAACCCGACACCGGGCAGGCGAATTTCTGGGAAAACACCAGCCGCTCCGGGTCGCCGTCCTTTGGCGCGGTCTCGACCACGGCGATGCCGTCGGCCAGCCCCAGCGCGGTCTGGAAACTGTCGGCGAGCCGGGTTTCCAGCCCCGCGCGCACCACGATGCGGTCAACCACCACGTCGATGTCGTGGCGGAATTTCTTGTCGAGCTGCGGCGCGGCGTCGAGTTCATGAAACTCGCCATCGACCTTGACCCGCTGAAACCCCTGCTTCAGCAGCTCGGCGAATTCCTTGCGGTATTCGCCCTTGCGGTCGCGCACGATCGGGGCCAGCAGATAGGCGCGCGTTCCCGGTTCCAGCGCCATCACCCGATCCACCATGTCGCAGACCTGCTGCGCCTCGATCGGCAGCCCGGTGGCCGGCGAATACGGCGTGCCGGCGCGCGCGAACAGCAGGCGCAGGTAGTCGTAGATCTCGGTCACCGTGCCCACGGTGGAGCGCGGGTTTTTCGAGGTGGTCTTCTGTTCGATGGAGATCGCCGGGGACAGGCCGGAAATATGGTCCAGATCCGGCTTTTGCATCATGTCGAGAAACTGGCGCGCATAGGCCGACAGGCTCTCGACATAGCGGCGCTGGCCCTCGGCGTAGATGGTGTCGAACGCCAGCGAGGACTTGCCCGACCCCGACAGCCCGGTGATCACCACCAGCCGGTCGCGGGGGATGTCCACGTCGATCGACTTGAGGTTGTGTTCCCGCGCGCCGCGGATCGAGATGGTCTTGAGATCGGTCATCGGCGGCTCCCGTTCCGGCGGTCCCGTTACATAGCCATCCGTCACGGGAAGTCGAGTCGCGCCAATGTAAACGAAACGAGAACGTTTGCCAACGCGCCGCCATCCCCCGCGACGCGTTGGCGGCGTTTGGCCAAGGCGCTCGGGTCAGGCGCCGGTCAGGCGCCGATCAGGGCGCCGCGTTCCTGGCCGGCGCGGCGGCTTGCGGCGCGGATCAGCCCGGGGCCAGGATCGGACCGTCCACCAGTTCGTCGATGAACAGGCCCAGAAGCTGGGCGCGGTTGCTGACGCCGGCCTTGCCGTAGATGGCGCTGAGCTGGGCCTTCACGGTGCCGTCGCGGGCCCCGCGGGCGGCGGCGATCTCGGCGATGGTCAGCCCCTTGATCGACAGCAGCGCCACGTCGCGCTGCGCCGGGGTCAGGCCCCAGTCGGCGAACCGCGCCTCGATCACCATGTGAAACGCCCCGCGCGCGGCGTCCAGCTGGCGCGCCATGCTGGTGTGGCGGCGCAGGATGCGGCGGATTTCCCGCGCCAGGACGACGATGCCGAACACCAGGCCGAGCACCGCGGCGAGTTCGAACAGGTTGTGCAGCGCGTCGGTCGAGGTTTCGTGGATGATGTCAAAGACCGTGTCGGCGACGAAGAACAGCGCCGCGACGGCCTGCAGGGCGATGATCGCCGCCATGGCCAGCGCCTCGGCGGTCCAGCCCCGGCGCGCGGCCGCGGCGCGCAGCGATTTCACAATGCCCCCGCCGCCGGACCAGGCCCCGATTCCGGCCCCGAACCCGGCCCCGAACCCGGCCCCAGAACTGGCGCCTGTGCGCGGCGCGCCCATGTCGGGGCGCGCGCTTGCCGCCGCAGTCACTTCGGGTCGCTGGGCATGTTCTTCCATCCGGTCACCATCGCGCGCACGAGATTCACGCCGGATCGGGCCTGCTCCACGAACACCCCCGCCACATGCGCGAGAACGCTGATGGTCAGCCAGCCGGTCAGCGCCTCATGCACCTCCTCCACCCATCCGACGCCCCAGAAGGCGTCCATACGCAACATCAACCCGGTCACCGAGATCAGCGCCAGCGTCGCCAGCAGGTTGTATATCATCAATGCGCCGACCGGGTTATGCGACACATGGGGCTTGTCGCGCCGTCCCGCCAGCATGCCGGCGAAATGGTCGCGGGCCGCCGACAGGCTGGGCGGAAACGCCGAGAACCGGGCGTTGCGGCTGCCGATCAGCCCCCAGACCAGCCGCGCGGCGACAAGACCGGCGACGGCGTAGCCCACATACACATGGGCGCGGCTTTCGTCATCGAGAACCACCATGTTGAGAAACACCAGCGTCACCACCGACCAGTGGAACAGCCGCACGAAGACATCCCACGCCCGGACCCTTTCGGATCCGGACGCGGCGACGGATGTCACGGACGCAGTCGCGTCATTCATCTTCCTTCACCTTGGCGACGGCGCCGGTGGCGCGATTCACGTAAAGCTCGAACCGCTTGCCGTCCTTGAGCGCATAGACTTCGATCATGCCGTCCTCGTCATCGATCTTGCGGACCTCGAAGCCCTTTTCGACCAGCGTCGCGCGCACCGAACCCTCGTCGACGCCGAGCATGTCGCCCTTGGCGATGGTGGAGGCGGCGGCGGCCCCGGCGATGGCGATGAGCGCCGCGGCGGCGGTGGCGATGATGGTGGTGCGCATTGATGTTTCCTTTGATCTTGCTGGCCCGGCGGCCGATCCGTCGGGCTGGCCGGAACCTGCGCATTGCAGCGCAGCAACGCCACCGCCCGAGGGTTTAGGCGGGGCCGCATGCCACCTGGGTTTATGCGATGTCGCGGACCGGGAGCGCGCGACGGCGGCGGCGCGTTCACGGCTGGCTCCGGCCCCGCGTGCTAGGCTGCGCGCCTGCCCAGCGGCCCGAGCGGGCGGGCGCGCCGCGCCCCTTGGGCGGCCGCTTTCGTGAATTCCGAATGACGCCGAGGCGAGCCGGGCGCGACAGCTTCGATTTGTCAGGCGCACTCCCCGTTCAACCCTTCATTCAGGAGCAAATGACATGCCCAATCCGTTCGATGTCCCCAAGGCCGAGATCGAGGCGATGATCGCACAGGGCACCACGGTCAGCAAGCTGCTGGCGCGCAACCCGATCAAGGTTCCGTTCCCGATCAATCTGCGGTTGCGCAGCTTTCGCCGGCTTGGCGAGCTGACCTGCCGCAAATGGGTGATCAAGGAAAGCGAGAACCCCTGCATCCTGACCCAGATGCACAATGGCGACGAGCCGCATTCGGTGACCGTGCAGCTGACCGAGGAGGAGATCAACGAACTCGCCGAAAGCCTGTCCGCCAGCATCTCCAGGAGCATCTCCGACGCCACCACCGCCGAGGCCAGCCTCGGGCTGAGCCTGCCGGGGGGGACCTCGCTCGGCGGCAAGATCGCCAACACGCTGACCAGGTCCTCGTCCTTCGGCGCCATCAGCACCGCCTCGATCGCCCGCAAGATCCGCCGACAGTTGCAGGTCAGCGAACCGCTGCGGATCCTGCATGTGAGCATGCGCTGCCGGTTTCTGGCGGTGCCCTACGGGCTGGAGGCGATCACCACCGTGCGCGGCAACCTCAACTTCACCCGCAGCTTCGTGCAGAGTCTGAGCAACCCGCGCGTGATCGAGCTGTCCGACAATGTCGGCGTCGATCTCGGCGATCTGAAGATCGAGGCCAGCATCGACCCCGGACTCGACATCGAGAACCAGACCATCGGCCGCACCCCCTGCGCCTCCTGCGACTGCGAGGAGGATTGGGGGCCGATCGACGACGGCAAGCGGGTGTTCATCCCCAACGACGCCAAGGACGCCCCCACCGATCCGAGCTTCGAGAAGGCCGGGAAGACGGGCCGCCGCCGATCCACCGGGCGCGGCTGACGCTCAGGCGGGCGAGCGGCCAGACCGCAGCCGCGGCGGTCAGGATCGCGCGCCGGGATGCAGGGTCTTGCCGAGGATGTGGCTGTCATGATGCACCACATGGGCGCCCTTGCTGACGATCAGCGGATCGGGGCCGCAGGCGACCTCGGGATCCTTGCCGGGATAGTCCAGCGTCGACAGGAAATGCAGCAGGCAATTCAGCCGCGCGCGCTTCTTGTCGTTGGACTTGATCACCGTCCAGGGCGCGTCGGCGGTGTCGGTGTAGAAGAACATCGCCTCCTTGGCCTCGGTGTAGTCGTCCCATTTTTCCAGGCTGGCCTTGTCCACCGGGCTCAGCTTCCACTGCTTCAGGGGATCGGTCTCGCGCGATTTGAAGCGGCGGCGCTGTTCCTCCTGACTCACCGAGAACCAGTATTTGTAGAGCTGGATGCCCGAACGCACCAGCATGCGTTCGAATTCCGGGGTCTGGCGCATGAATTCAAGGTATTCGTTGGGGGTCGAGAAGCCCATCACCCGCTCCACCCCGGCGCGATTGTACCAGGACCGGTCGAACAGCACCATCTCGCCCGAGGTCGGCAGGTGGCGGACGTAACGCTGGAAATACCACTGGCCGCGTTCCTCGTCGGTGGGCTTTTCAAGCGCCACCACGCGCGCGGCGCGGGGGTTCAGGTGTTCCATGAAACGCTTGATCGTGCCGCCCTTGCCCGCCGCGTCGCGGCCTTCGAACAACAGCACGAATTTCTGCCCGGTGTCCTTGGCCCAGAGCTGCACCTTCAGCAGTTCGGCCTGCAGCGCCGCCTTCTTCTTTTCGTATTCCTGGCGCTTCATCTTGGAACTGTAGGGGTATTCGCCATGCTCGAACGCCCGGCGCATGGCGTTGGCGTCCGGGTGAGGCGCCGGCGCCGTTTCCCTGACGGCCTCGGGCGCGGGGTCGATCGCCGGATCCGCGTCGGCATGGCTGATTTCGAGGTCTTTCTGCATGGGCGATCTCCTTCGTGTCAATCCGGTCCCTGGGCGGGCGATCATCGCAAGGCGCCGCGCGCCGCGCGGCCCGGTCCCGGCCCGCATCCGCGTCAAGCGCCCTTCGCTCGAACCATATGGTGGCGCCGTGAAACCAGTCTGTCCTTGCGCGAAGTCAAGTCGCGGCGGATTTTCGCGCGATTCAACCGACAATCGCCTCTGTCGCCGGGGCGCGGGCTTCGCTAATCTGCGCGGCGTATGGAATCGCGGCACAGGAGCAGCGCATGGCGGGCAGCGTCAACAAAGTCATCCTCATTGGCAATCTGGGCGCGGACCCCGAGACCCGGAGCTTTCCAAGCGGCGGCAAGGTGTGCAGCCTGCGCCTGGCCACGTCCGAGACCTGGCGCGACAAGAACAGCGGCGAGCGGCGCGAGCGCACCGAATGGCATCGCGTGGAAATCTACAACGAACATCTGGTGCGCATCGCCGAACAGTATCTGCGCAAGGGCTCGAAGGTCTATGTCGAGGGCCAGCTTGAAACCCGCAAATGGCAGGACCAGTCCGGCCAGGACCGCTACACCACCGAAGTGGCGCTGCGCCCGTATCGCGGCGAACTGACCATGCTGGACACGCGCGGCGAGGGCGGCGGCGGCGGCGGTGATTTCGGCGGCGGCGGCTACAGCGGCGGCGGCGGCGGTGATTTCGGCGGCGGGCGCTCGCAGGGGTCCGGGTCGCAGGGGGGGCCGCAAGGCGGATCGCAAGGCGGCGGATCGCAGGGCGGATCGCAAGGCGGTGATTTCGGCGGCGGACGCAACGATCTTGACGACGAGATCCCGTTCTGACCGGCGCCCGGCGTCGGCGGGGATAGCCGCACCATGTCGCGAATAGTCGTCATCGGCGCCGGGCAGGCCGGCGCCGCGCTGTGCGCCAGGCTGCGGGCCGAAGGCTTTGACGGCGAGATCGCGCTGATCGGCGCCGAGCCGGAGCCCCCCTATCAGCGCCCGCCCCTGTCCAAGAAATACCTGCTGGGCGAAGCCCCGCGCGAACGGCTCTACCTGCGTCCGGAGGCGTTCTACGCCGAGCAGGGGATCGCGCTGCGCAAGGGCGTCGAGGCCACGGCCATCGACCGCGCCGCGAAAACCGTGGCGCTGAGCGACGGGACCGCCCTGCCCTATGACAGTCTGGCGCTGACCACCGGCGCCCGGCCGCTGCGGCTGCCCGACCGGATCGGCGGCGCGCTGGGGCGGGTCTACGTCATGCGCAGCCTCGCCGACGCCGACGCCATGGCCCCGGAGCTGGTCGAAGGCCGCCGGGCGCTGATCGTCGGCGGCGGCTATATCGGGCTGGAGGCGGCGGCCGTGGCGGCGCGGCGCGGGCTGAAGGTGACGCTGGTCGAGATGGCGCCGCGCATCCTGCAACGGGTGGCCGCGCCCGCCACCGCGGCGTATTTTCGCGCCCTGCACGAAAGCCACGGCGTCGATATCCGCGAGGGCGTCGGGCTGGCCCGCCTGACCGGCGCGGGCGAGGTGCGCGGCGCGCAGCTCACCGACGGCCACGCCCTGGACATCGACTTCGCGCTGGTCGGCATCGGCGTCGCGCCCAACGCGGCGCTGGCCGACGCGGCGGGGCTGGCGCTCGACAACGGCATCGCCGTCGACGGGCGCTGCGCCACCTCGGACCCGGCGATCCATGCGGCCGGGGATTGCGCGTCCTTCGTCTGTCGCGGGCGGCGCATCCGGCTGGAAAGCGTGCAGAACGCCATCGATCAGGCCGAAACCGCCGCCTGCGCCATGCTCGGGCAACCGGTCGATTACCAGCCCCACCCCTGGTTCTGGTCCGATCAATACGACGTGAAGCTGCAGATCGCCGGGCTCAACGCCGGCTGGACCCGCACCGTGTCGCGCCCCGGCCCCCGCCCCGGCAGCCGGTCGGTGTGGTATTTCGCCGATGACGCGCTGCTGGCGGTGGACGCCATGAACGACCCGCGCGCCTACATGACCGGCAAGCGCTGGCTGGAGCGCGGCCATGCCCCCGACCCGGCGCGAATTGGCGATCCCGAGGCCGATCTGAAGGCGCTTTAGGCGCCAAAACGCCTGCATCGGCCCCTCGGACCCCCGGTGAAGATTGCCCCCCCGGCGCGCAGGTCGTATAAGATCGCACGGCTGCGGAACAGCCGTTCAGACAAGACCGATCCCGAGCAGGACACGCCCATTGACCGACGACAGCAACAGCTCTGACGAGCCGTCCGAAATTCCTCCCCAGAAACCGGTCTACGAGGGTCCGAGCATCTCGGTGGAGGACGAGATGAAGCGCAGCTATCTCGATTACGCCATGAGCGTGATCGTCAGCCGCGCCATTCCCGACCTGCGCGACGGGCTGAAACCGGTGCATCGGCGCATCCTCTACGCGATGCATGAGACCAACAACACCCACGACAAGTCCTATCGCAAATCGGCGCGCCCCGTCGGCGACGTGATGGGCAAATACCACCCCCATGGCGACACCGCGATCTACGACGCGCTGGTGCGCATGGCGCAGGATTTTTCCATGCGGCTGCCGCTGCTCGACGGGCAGGGCAATTTCGGCTCCATGGACGGGGACAGCCCGGCGGCCATGCGCTACACCGAGGTGCGCATGGACAGGCCCGCCGGGGCGCTGCTGGCCGATATCGAGAAAGACACCGTCGATTTCCAGGACAATTACGACGGCAAGGACCGCGAGCCGGTGGTGCTGCCGGCGCGCTATCCCAACCTGCTGGTCAATGGCGGCGCCGGCATCGCCGTGGGCATGGCCACCAACATCCCGCCGCATAATCTGGGCGAGGTGATCGACGCGACGCTGGCGCTGATCGACAGGCCCGACATGACCATCCCGGAACTGATGGACTACGTCCCGGCCCCGGATTTCCCCACCGGCGGGCTGATCCTGGGCCGCGCCGGGGCGCGCAAGGCCTATCACGAGGGCCGCGGATCGGTGATCATCCGCTCAAAGACCCGCATCGAGGAGATCCGCAAGGACCGCTTCGCCATCATCGTCGACGAGATCCCCTACCAGGTGAACAAGGCGACGATGATCGAGAAGATCGCCGAACTGGCCCGCGACAAGCGCATCGAGGGCATCGCCCATGTGCAGGACGAATCCGACCGGCTCGGCGTGCGGGTGGTGATCGAACTGAAGCGCGACGCGACCCCGGAAGTGGTGCTCAACCAGCTGTTTCGCTACACGCCGCTGCAGACCTCCTTCCCCTGCAACCTGCTGGCGCTGAACGGCGGGCGGCCCGAACAGCTTGACCTGCAGAAGATCCTGTCGGCTTTCATCGCCTTTCGCGAGGAGGTGGTGGCCCGGCGCTCCGCATTCGAATTGCGCAAGGCGCGCGAGCGGGCGCATGTGCTGTGCGGGCTCGCCGTCGCGGTCGAGAACGTCGATGAGGTCGTGACCCTGATCCGCGCCTCGCCCGACCCGGCGACGGCGCGCGCGCGGCTGATGGACAAGGACTGGCCGGCCGAGAGCATCGCGCCCTATATCCGCCTGATCGACGATCCGAGCCACAAGATGAACGATGACGGCACCTATCGGCTGTCGGAAACCCAGGCGCGCTCGATCCTCGAACTGCGCCTGCAGCGGCTGACGGCGCTGGGCGTGCGCGAGGTGACGGACGAACTCGAACAGCTCGCCGCCAGGATCACCGATTACCTCGACATCCTGCGCTCGCGCGACCGCATCATGACCATCATCCGCAGCGAATTGTCCGAGGTGCGCGAGCAGTTCGCCACGCCGCGGCGTTCGGAGATCGTCGACTATGTCGGCGACATGGATGACGAGGACCTGATCGAGCGCGAGGACATGGTGGTCACCATCACCAATGGCGGCTACATCAAGCGCACGCCGCTGGAGGCCTTCCGCTCGCAGGCGCGCGGCGGCAAGGGCCTGAGCGGCATGAACACCAAGGACGAGGATTTCGTCACCAGGCTGTTCGTCGCCAACACCCACACGCAGCTGCTGTTCTTCACCACCGACGGCATGGTCTACAAGCTCAAGACCTGGCGCCTGCCCCCGGGCGGGCGCAACGCGCGGGGCAAGGCCATCGTCAATCTGCTGCCGATCCCGCCGGGGGTCTCCATCGCCGCGATCATGCCGGTGGACGCGCCCGAGGAGGATTGGGGCGACCTGCAGATCTTCTTCGCCACCTCCGCCGGGGACGTGCGCCGCAATGCGCTGTCGGATTTCACCAATGTGCGCTCCAACGGCAAGATCGCCATGAAGCTGCCCGAAGGCGTGCGGCTGGTGAACGCGCGCATCTGCGACGAAGACGACGACGTGATGCTGCTGACCGCGCTCGGCAAGGCGATCCGGTTCTCGACCACCGCGGTGCGGGTGTTCAAGGGCCGCGATTCCACCGGCGTGCGCGGCATCAGGCTGGCGGAGGGCGACGAACTGGTGGCCATGTCGGTGATCCGTCATTACGAGGCCACCCCCCAGCAGCGCGAGGCCTATCTGAAAATGCGCCGCGCGGTGGCCGGGGCCACCGAGGACGACGCCGATATCGACGAGACCGAGGAGACCGACGAGACCGACGAGACCGCCGGGGACAGGGACGCCGGCGCCGCGGATTTCCAGTTCACCCAGGCCGATTACGCCAACATGTCGGCGGCGGAGGACCTGATCCTCACCATCACCGAGAAAGGCGCCGGCAAGCTGTCATCGTCCCATGACTACCCGTTGCGCGGGCGCGGCGGCCAGGGGGTGATGGCCATGGACAAGGCCATGCGCGGCGGCCGGCTGGTGGCCTCGTTCCGGGTCGAGGCCGACGATCAGGTGATGCTGGCCACCGACGCGGGGCAGTCGATCCGCTGCCCGGTGGCGGGGATCTCGTTCCGCTCGCGCGGGGCGGGGGGCGTCAGGGTGTTCAACACCGGCGCCGGCGAAAAGGTGGTGTCGGTGGCGCGCATCGCCGATCAGGGCCCGGACGAGGCTGCGGGCGACATGGCGGGCGATCCGCCCGATGACCCGGGCGACGCGCCCGGCGGCGAGGGCTGAAAGGCCCCCGCCGCCCCAAATCGCCGCTTTCCTCGCGCCCCCCGGCGCCCTATGTCCGGCCCATGAAAAAACCCATCCATATCGTCGGCGCCGGGCTCGCGGGCAGCGAGGCCGCCTGGCAGATCGCCCGGCAGGGCCTGCCGGTCATCCTGCATGAAATGCGCCCCGAACGCGGCACCGCGGCGCATCAGACCGCCGGGCTGGCGGAACTCGTGTGCTCGAATTCCTTCCGCTCCGACGATGACGAGACCAACGCCGTGGGCCTGCTGCATTGGGAAATGCGCGAGGCCGGCGGGCTGATCATGGAGATGGGCGACGCGCACGCCCTGCCCGCCGGCGGCGCGCTCGCCGTCGATCGCGAGGCGTTCTCGCAAGGCGTCACCGCAAGGCTGCGCGCCCATCCGCTGATCGAGATCGAACGCGGCGAGATCGCCGGCCTGCCCCCCGAGGACTGGGGGTCGGCGATCATCGCCACCGGCCCGCTGACCTCGGACGCGCTGGCCGCGGCGATCCGCGAAAAGACCGGCGATCAGGGGCTGGCGTTTTTCGACGCCATCGCCCCCATCGTCTACGCCGACAGCGTCGACCTGACCAAGGCGTGGTTCCAGTCGCGCTATGACAAGGGCGACACCGAAGACCAGCGCACGGCCTATCTGAACTGCCCCATGGACGAATCGCAGTACAACGCCTTCATCGACGCCCTGCTCGCCGCGGAAAAGACCGAATTCAAGGATTGGGAAAAGGACACGCCGTATTTCGAGGGCTGCCTGCCCATCGAGGTGATGGCCGAACGCGGGCGCGAGACCCTGCGCTTCGGCCCGCTGAAGCCCGTGGGCCTGACCAATCCGCACCAGCCCCAGATCAAGGCGCATGCGGTGGTGCAATTGCGCCGGGACAACGCGCTTGGCACGCTGTTCAACATCGTCGGGTTCCAGACCAAGATGAAGCATGGCGCGCAAGCCGATGTTTTTGCAATGATCCCCGGGCTTGAAAACGCCCGTTTCGCGCGGCTGGGCGGCATCCACCGCAACACCTTTCTGAATTCGCCGCGCCTGCTCGACGACCAGTTGCGCCTGAAGGCCGCGCCGCGCCTGCGCTTCGCCGGCCAGATCACCGGCGTCGAGGGCTATGTGGAAAGCGCCGCCATGGGGCTGCTCGCCGGGCGCTACGCCGCCGCCGAGGCCCGGGGCGCGCCGCTGGCGCCGCCGCCGCGCGAAACCGCCATGGGGGCCCTGATCGCCCATCTCGCCGGCGGCGCCGAGGCGGCCGGATTCCAGCCCATGAACGTCAATTTCGGCCTGTTTCCGCCGCTCGACGCCCCGCGCAAGGGCCGGCGCGGCAAGCGCGAACGCGCCATGGGCTACACCGCGCGCGCCAAGCCGCTGTGGCGCGACTGGCTGGCGGACAGCGCCGGGCCGCGCATTTGACTCACCCCGCGCGAGGGCCGAAAATGGCCGGCGAAGGGTGGCGCCATGGATGATGACACTACGCCGGACGGTCCGGGAATGCTGGGCGCGGTCTGCACGCGGGATTCGCCCGCGGCGGTTCAGGCGCTGTATCGCGACTGGGCGAAAAGCTACGAGGCGGACATGCGGGCCAACCGCTACGCCGCCCCGGCCCGCATCGCCGCCGCGCTGGCGAAACACGTGCCCGGGGACGCGCGCGCGGGGCCGGTGCTCGATATCGGCTGCGGCACCGGGCTGAGCGGCGAGGCGCTCGCCGCAAAAGGGTTTTCCACCATCGACGGCACGGATACCTCGCCCGAGATGCTGGAGATCGCCGCGCGAAAGCGCATCTACCGCGCCTTGCTGCGCGCCCCCCCCGACAGGCCCCTGCCGGTCGCGCCCGAGAGCTACGCCAACGCCGTCGCCGTGGGGGTGATCAGCCCCCGGCACGCACCGCCGGAAATGCTGGACGCGGCGCTTGGCGCGCTGCGCCCGGGCGGCTGCCTGGCGTTCTCGCTGAATGACGAGGCGATGAAGGTTCCCGCCTATCAGGGGCGGCTGTGCGAGGCGCTGGATTCAGGCAGCGCCACGCTGCTGTTCAAGGAACACGGGCCGCATCTGCCGGGCATCGGGCTCGACGCCACGGTGTTCGTGCTGCGAAAGACCTGATCGCCTGATCCGCAGCGGCGGGGCCGGGATCGCGCCGCGCCCGATGGCCAGACATCACCAGCGGCCGGTCATCACCCGCCAGGCCAGCCCGCCGCGCCTGCGGAATTCCGAAACCCGGGCGTTGGCGAAAACATCGAATCCGGGCCGGGCGGCCGACACGAGAATCCGCTCGGCCTGCCAACCCGCGAAAAACGCCGGGCGCACGGTGGCTGCGACATCGCCGCGCCGGGCGCGCGCGGCGGCGATGCGCGCCACCCCGTCGCGGGCGATCGCGGCGATGCTGTCGGCGATCGGCGCCGGGGTTTTTCCATTGGCCAGCAGCGCGCGATCGGCAGGATCCGCGGCCGGGATCGGGTCGCCGCCGCGCCCGTAGATCGCGGGCAGCGCCGCGATCAGGTTCGCCGCCCCCGCCGCCCAGCCGAAATCCCGCGCCGCCGCATCCGCGGCGTCGCCGCCGCCCAGCGCGCGCGCCGCCAGCCGGGTCAGCCCGGCGGCGGACCCGTCGACATAGGCGTCGAACAGCGCCCGATCGGCGAAGCTCGGGCCATGAATGTCGTAGGAGCGCGCGTCCAGCATCGATTCGAACAGATCGCGGGGCAGGTCGCAATCGCGGATGACAGCGGCCAGCGGCGCCGCGACCTCGTGCCCGCGCGGCGGCTTGCCGTCAAAGATCTCGCCCACCACGTCGCGCCACCATTGCAGGCGGATTTCGCCGAGCATGGGCTCGCTGACCAGCGCCGGGATGCGCGCCAGTTCCAGATTGAAGGCGTAAAGCGCCGTCAGCCGCCCGGCCAGCGGCCCCGCCAGCCGGGCGGCGGCGAACCGGTCCGGGTCGCCGGTTTCCAGCAATGCCGCGCAGGCGTCGCTCACGGGCGGTCAGGCGCCATGGGCGGCGCCGTCGCGGATCAGTTTCCAGATCACCGCGTCATGGAGGGCCTGAAAGCTGGCGTCGACGATATTGGCCGAAACGCCGATGGTGGACCAGCGCCGCCCCCGCCCGTCGGCGCTTTCGATCTGCACCCGGGTCACCGCCTCGGTGCCGCCCGAGGTGATGCGCACCTTGAAATCCACCAGATGCATGTCGTCGATATAGGACTGGAACCGCCCCAGATCCCGGGCCAGCGCGCGCGACAGGGCGTTCACCGGCCCCTGATCGGCGTCGGTGACCGGATCGTGGGATTCCGAGACGCTCATCAGGCGGGCGCCGTCGATGCGCACCGCCACCACCGCCTCGGAGACGGTGATCTGTTCGCCCACGGCGTTGGTGCGGCGTTCGACGATCACCCGGTAGCGTTCGACGTCGAAGAACGAGGGCAGCAGGCCCAGTTCGCGCCGCGCCAGCAATTCGAAACTGGCCTGCGCGCCGTCATAGGCGAATCCGCGATCTTCGCGCGCCTTCACCTCGTCGAGGATGCGCGACAGGCGCTTGTCGCCCTTTTCCACCGCCAGCCCCATTTCGCTGAGTCGGCGGCGCAGGTTCGACTGGCCGGCCTGATTGGACATGGGCACGACGCGTTCATTGCCCACGGTTTCCGGCGGCACATGTTCGTAGGTGCTTGGATCCTTGAGGATCGCCGAGGCGTGCAGCCCCGCCTTGTGGGTGAAGGCGGCGGCGCCGACATAGGGGGCGTGGCGGTTCGGCGCGCGGTTCAGGATGTCGTCGAGCATGCGGCTGACATGGGTCAGCCGGGGCAGGTTTTCGACGCTGACGCCGATCCGGTAGCGCGACGCATAGGGTTCCTTCAGCAGCAGGGTCGGGATCAGCGACACCAGATTGGCGTTGCCGCAGCGTTCCCCCAGCCCGTTCAGCGTGCCCTGGATCTGGCGGGCGCCGGCGTCGAGCGCGGCGAGGCTGCCGGCCACCGCCATGCCGGTGTCGTCATGGCAGTGGATGCCGAGATGGTCGCCGGGGATGCGCTTTGCGACGGCGGCGGTGATCGCGCCGATTTCCCGGGGCAGCGTGCCGCCATTGGTGTCGCAGAGCACCACCCAGCGCGCCCCGGCCTCCAGCGCCGCGTCAAGGCAGGACAGCGCGTAATCGGGGTTGGACTTGTAGCCGTCGAAGAAATGCTCGGCGTCGAACAGCGGTTCGCGGCCCAGCGATTTCAGGTGGCGGATCGATTCGGCGATGGCGTCGCGGTTTTCGGCCAGTTCGACGCCGAGCGCGGTTCTGACATGAAAGTCATGGGTCTTGCCCACGAGGCACACGGCGGCGGTGCCGGCATTGATCACCTCGGCCAGCACGTCGTCGTTTTCGGCCGAGCGCCCGACCCGCTTGGTCATGCCGAAGGCCGTGAAGGCGGCGTTGCGAAGACTTGGCGCGGCCTGGAAGAAATCATTGTCGGTGGGGTTGGCGCCGGGCCAGCCGCCCTCGACATAGTCGAGCCCGAGATCGTCGAGCGCGCGCGCGATTCGGGTCTTGTCGTCGGCGGAAAAATCCACGCCGGCGGTCTGCTGGCCGTCGCGCAGCGTGGTGTCGAACAGCCAGATTCGATCGCGGGTCATTGCGCGTCCTCCAGCTTGGAGGCGTCGAAATCCGGGGCGAGTTCCCAGACCGCGCCCTCGGGCGTGTCCTGCACCAGCACCCCGGCGGCGGCGAAGGCGTCGCGAATGGCGTCGGCGCGGGCGAAATCCTTCGCGGCGCGGGCCTGTTTGCGGGTGTCGAGCAGGCGCTCGATCAGCGGGCCGATCTGGGCGCCCTGCGCGGCGCGATCGTCGAGGAATGACCGGTCAAAGCCGAGGAACGCCAAGGCGTTGGCGACCTGTCTTGAGGCTTGCGCATCATCGCGCCCGCCCGGCCCGGCGCGGGTCCGCAACAGGCCGATCTCGACCAAGGCGCCATGGGTGTTGAGGTCCTCGCACAGCCGCTTCAGCACCGGTTCGGGCAGATCGTCGGACAGGCGCTCGCCATTCCAGTCCGCCGGACAGGCGAGGATGGCGGATTCAAGCCAGGTCTCCATCTCCCGCACCCGCGAATCCGTCCAGTCCAGCGATTTGCGGTAATTCACCGACAGCAGCGTCAGCCGCAACACCTGCGGATGAAGTTTTTCGCGCAAGTCATGGACAGTGATGAAGTTTCCAAGGCTTTTGGACATCTTGCGCCCATCCACCTTGATCATGCCGTTATGCATCCACAGATGCGCGAAGCCCGAGCCGGGATGGGCGCAGCGCGACTGGGCGATCTCGTTTTCATGATGCGGAAAGGCCAGATCGGCGCCGCCGCCATGGATGTCAAAGTCCGCGCCCAGCAGCGCATGGCTCATGGCCGAGCATTCGATATGCCAGCCCGGGCGCCCGCGCCCCCAGGGGCTGTCCCAGCCGGGCTGATCGGGGGCCGAGGGCTTCCACAGCACGAAATCCAGGGGGTTGCGCTTGTAGGGCGCGACCTCGACCCGGGCGCCGGCGATCATGTCGTCGAGCGCGCGCCCCGACAGCTTGCCGTACTCGGCGTAGGAATCCACCGCGAACAGCACATGGCCCTCGGCCTCGTAGGCGTTGCCGCGCGCGATCAGCTCCCCGATCATCGCCGCCATCTGCGGCACCCAGCGGGTGGCGCGGGGCTGTTCTGTGGGCGGCAATGCGCCGAGCGCCGCCATGTCGTCGAGAAACCAGCGCGTGGTTTCTTCGGTGATGTCCGCGACCGATCGCCCGCTCTCGGCGGCGCGGGCGAGGATCTTGTCGTCGATATCGGTGATGTTGCGCACGTATCTGACGTGATCCTCGCCATAGACATGGCGCAGCAGGCGAAACAGCACGTCGAAGACGACCACCGGCCGCGCATTGCCGATATGGGCGCGGTCATAGACCGTCGGCCCGCAGACATACATGCGCACCTGGCGTTCGGCGGCGGGCATGTCGCCCTGCCAGTCGATCGGAATCAGCCGTTCTTTCCTGCCGGTGGCGGCGTTGCGCAGGCGGATCGGATGCTCGGTCATGTCTCAAGGCCCCAAAGGCGGCGTCCCGCGCGGGCCTGGCGTTTTCTTGGGAGTTGGGAAACAGACGCGCGCCGCGGACGATATGTCAGCGGATAATGCAGATCCCGGCGATGCGAGGTGCGGCGTTCATGGGACACTCTATGCCCCAGCGCGCGGCGATAGGCAAGCGTTGCGCGGCGCACTTGTCGCCAAACCCGTCGCGCCCCATAACAGGGGCCCACCCGCGCAACCAAGGAGAGACCCGAATGACCCCCGCGACCGGCGCCGCCCACTGGGACCCCGCGATCTGGTGGAGCCTGGGCGCGATCGTGATCCTGCTGCTGCTCTCGGCGTTCTTTTCGGGGTCGGAGACGGCGCTGACCGCGTCGAGCCGGTCCAAGCTGCACGGCATGGCCGAAAAGGGGTCGCGCGGGGCGTCCATGGCGCTCAGGCTCACCGAGAACAGCGAACGGCTGATCGGCGCGATCCTGCTGGGCAACAACCTGGTCAACATTCTGGCGGCGGCGCTGGCGACCAACGTCTTCACCACGCTTTACGGCGAAAGCGGCGTGGCGATCGCCACGTTGGTGATGACCCTGCTGGTGCTGGTCTTCGCCGAGGTCACGCCCAAGACCTACGCCATCGCCGCGCCGGAGCCGGCGGCGGCGCGGGTGGCGCGGGTCATCGCGGTGCTGGTGCGCGCGCTGGCCCCGATGGTGGCGGCGATCAGCATGTTCGTGCGCCTGCTGCTGCGCGCGATCGGGGTGCGCATCGATCCCGACGCCCATGTGCTGGCGCATGAGGAAATCGCCGACGCCATTTCCCTGCACCATTCCGAGGGCGCGGTGGGCAAGGACGACCGCGACCGGCTGCTGGCCTCGCTGGACCTGGCGCAGCGCGAGGTGTCCGAGGTGATGGTGCATCGCGCCAGCATCGAGACCATCGACGGCGACCTGCCCCCGGGCGAGATCGTCGACGCCTGCCTGAATTCGGCCTACACCCGCATTCCGGTGTGGAAGGACGATCCCGACAACATCATCGGCGTGATCCACGCCAAGGACCTGCTGCGCGAGGTCAACCGGCTGACCCGGGATTCGAAGGACGGCTGGAGCGGGCTCGACGCGTTCCGGCTCGCCGACGTGCTGATGAAGCCGTGGTTCGTGCCCGACACCACGCCGCTCGACAACCAGATGCGGACGTTTCTGAAGCGGCGCAGCCATTTTGCGCTGGTGGTGGACGAATACGGCGACCTGCAGGGGCTGATCACGCTCGAGGACATTCTGGAGGAGATCGTCGGCGACATCACCGACGAACATGACGAGCCGGACGTGGAATTCACCCGGCTCGCCGATGGCGCGCTGCTGGTGGACGGCGCCATGACCGTGCGCGACCTCAACCGCGCCTGCGACTGGGCGCTGCCGGACGCCGAGGCCACCACCGTCGCCGGGCTGGTGATCCACGAGGCGCAGGCGATCCCCGACGCGGGGCAGATATTCAGCTTTCACGGTTTTCGCTTCGAAGTGGTCGAGCGGGTGCGCAACCAGCTGACCAGAATCAAGATCAAGCGCCTGGCATGACGATTTGCGCTGGTCGGCGTCGACGACGGGGTGGCGGGGTGACGGTGACATGAGCGGCAAGCGGCGACGCGGCGGACAAACCCGGAGGCGCCCGGCGCGCGCGCCGCTTCGGGCGGCGATGCGGCTTGTCGTCATCTGCGCGCTGGCCCTGGTCGCGCTGGCCCTGCTGTGGATCCTCGCCTACCGGGCGATCGACCCGCCGGGCGGCTGGCACATGTTCGCCGAATCCCGCCGGCTTGGCGGCGTGACGCGGGATTGGCGCGACCTGTCGGCCATATCGCCCGACATGGCGCGGGCGGCGGCGGCGGCCGAGGACGCGCGGTTCTGCGACCATTGGGGCGTCGACCTCGCGGCGCTGGAACTGGCGTGGCGCGAACGCGACCGGCGACAGCGCGGCGGATCGACGATCACCCAGCAGGTGGCGAAAAACCTGTTTCTCTGGCCCGGGCGCAGCTATCTGCGCAAGGCGCTGGAGGCGGGGTTCGCGCTTGGCGTCGAAGCCTTGTGGCCCAAGCGGCGAATCATGGAGGCGTATCTCAACATCGCCGAATTCGACGAGGGGGTCTTTGGCGTCGAGGCCGGGGCGCAGCGGTATTTCAAGCGCGGCGCGGACCGGCTGACGCTGACCCAGGCGGCGCGGCTGGCGGCGATCCTGCCCGACCCCAAGGGGCGCGACGCCCGCTCCGACAGCCGCTACATGAAACGCCGCGTCGCGGCCATCGTCGAGGGCGCGCGCACGCTGGCCGCCGAAGGGCGCGACGCCTGTTTTTCCGCGCCGGAGTGAGGCGCGGCCAATGGCGGATCGGGATCCGCCCTACGGTCGGGGCTGGCGTCGGCGCGTCGGGATCGCATCAGTTTCGCGGCAGGCGCGCGGCCTCGCCGGCCAGTTCGGCGATCCCGTCCCAATCGCCGCGCTGCACCAGATCGTCGGGGCAGACCCATGACCCGCCGACCACGGCGACATTCTTCAGCGACAGATAGTCGGCGACATTGGCCGGGCTGACGCCGCCGGTGGGGCAGAAACGGATATGGGGCAGCGGGCCGGCCAGCGATTTCAGCAGCGCCGGGCCGCCCGCCGCGCCCGCGGGAAAGAATTTCACCAGTTCGAACCCGTCATCGGCGAGGGTCATGGCCTCGGTGGCGGTGGCGCAGCCGGGCAGAAACGGGAAATCGGCCGCGCGCACCGCCTCGATCAGCGCGCGCGGCGCCCCCGGCGACACCCCGAAGCGCGCCCCCGCCGCGCGGACGCGGGCGATGTCCGCGGCGCGGGTCAGGGTGCCGGCGCCGACGATCGCCCCGGGCGCCGCTTGGCGCATGGCGGCGATGGCGTCAAGCGCCGCCGGCGTGCGCAGCGTCACTTCGAGCACCGGCAATCCGCCCGCGCACAGCGCGCGCGCCAGCGGCGCCGCGTGGGCGAGGTCGCGGATGACGATCACCGGAATGACCGGCGCGGCGGCGATGATGTCGTCGATCAGGGACATGGGCTATCCTCGGGAAAAGACGCTGGCGCCGGCGGCGGCGGTTCCCACCGCGGCGCGCAAGGGGGCGAACAATTCGCGCCCCATGCCATGGTCATTGGCCGAAAGATCCGCCGTCGCCGGGGCGCGGGCGGCGAAATCCGGGGCCAGCACGGCGATGGTCCCGGCCGCGCCGTCGAGCCGCAGCAGGTCGCCGTCGCGGAGCCTGGCGATCGGCCCGCCATCCGCGGCCTCGGGCGTGATGTGGATTGCGGCGGGGACCTTGCCCGAGGCCCCCGACATGCGCCCGTCGGTCACCAGCGCCACCTTGAACCCCTTGTCGAGCAGCACCCCGAGCGGCGGGGTCAGCGCGTGCAGTTCGGGCATGCCGTTGGCGCGCGGCCCCTGGAAGCGCACAACGCAGATCACGTCGCGGTCAAGCGCGCCCGCCGCGAAGGCGTCCTTCAGCGCCTGCTGGTCGTGAAACACCCGGACCGGGGCCTCGACCACCCGGCGTTCGGGCTTGACGGCGGAGACCTTCATCACCCCCTCGCCCAGATCGCCGCAGATGCGCTTCAGCCCGCCATCCGCCTGGAACGGCCTTGAAACCGGGCGCAGGATCATGTCGTTGAGGCTTTCGCGCGCGCCCTCGACCCAGGTCAGCTTGCCGTCGATCAGCTTGGGTTCGCGCGTATAGGCCGCGAGCCCCTCGCCGGCCACGGTGCTTGTGTCGGGATGCAGCAGGCCCGCGTCCAGAAGCTCGCCGATCAGACAGCCAAGCCCGCCCGCGGCGTGGAAATGGTTCACGTCGGCGAGCCCGTTGGGATAGACCCGCGCCAGCAGCGGCGTGATGTCCGACAATTCGGCCAGATCCTCCCAATCCAGCGCCACCCCGGCGGCCCGGGCCATGGCGATCAGGTGGATGGTGAGGTTGGTGGATCCGCCGGTGGCGTGCAGCCCGACCACGCCGTTGACGAAGGCGCGCTCGTCGAGGATGTCGCAGACTGGCGAGTAGTCGTTGCCGAGCGCGGTGATTTCCAGCGCGCGCCGCGCCCCGGCCATGGTCAGGGCCTCGCGCAGATCCGTGCCGGGGGTCGGGAAGCTGGCGCCCGGCAGGTGCAGGCCCATGAACTCCATCAGCATCTGGTTGGTGTTGGCGGTGCCGTAGAAGGTGCAGGTGCCCGGGCCGTGATAGGATTTCATCTCCGCATCGAGCAATTCGGCGCGCCCGATCTCGCCCGCCGCGTAAAGCTGACGGATCCGCGCCTTTTCGTCATTGGGCAGGCCGGAAACCATCGGCCCGGCGGGCAGGAACACCGCCGGCAGATGCCCGAATGTCGCCGCTGCGATCACCAGCCCCGGCACGATCTTGTCGCAGACCCCAAGATACACCGCCGCGTCAAAGGCGTTGTGGCTGAGCGCCACCGCCGCCGCCATGGCGATCACGTCGCGCGAAAACAGCGAAAGCTCCATGCCCGGCTGGCCTTGCGTGACCCCGTCGCACATGGCCGGCACGCCGCCCGCCACCTGCGCCGTGCCGCCCGCGTCATGGGCGGCGCGGCGGATCAGGTCGGGATAGGCTTCGAACGGCTGATGCGCCGACAGCATGTCGTTATAGGCGGTGACGACGCCCAGATGCCCCGCCGCCCCCCGCGCCAGCGCCGCCTTGTCGGCGGGGGCGCTGGCCGCGGTCACATGGGCGAGGTTGCCGCAGGCGAGCCCGGCGCGGCGCGGGCCCTCGTCGCGCGCCCGCGCCATGCGGTCCAGATAGGCGGCGCGGCCGGCGCGGCTGCGCGCGCGGATGCGGTCGGTGACTTTGACGATCGTCGGATGCATGTCGGCGCCCCCTGCCCTGCCTTTGCGGCGCCCGCTGGCCCGCTGCCGGCAAAAAGCGGGTTTGCGCGCGCCGCGTCAAGCCGCGCGCGGGGCGCCGCGGACAGATAGAGCGATCCGGCGCCGGTGGCGCGCTGCAGCGCAACAATGTTGCTGCGCGCCAACCGCCGCGCGCCCCGACGCCCGGGCGTCCGGGCGCTCAGCCCGCGTAGGCGTCGCGGCGGCGCAGCCAGGCCATGGTGAAATCCAGGCCGTCTTCATCGCGGCCGCGCGGCGCCATGTCGAGCACGTGATAGGCGCCGTTGATCATGTCGAGCCCGCGCGCATAGGTCGAATAGCTGTGCGCCACGCCGCCGTCAGGCAGGCGCGCGAAGAAACTGGCGCCCGGGGCCTCGGTCCCGCCGAAGCCGCCCTTGCGGTAATTGTAGCTCATCGCGGATCGGGCGTCGGGGTCCTCGGGAAAGGCGACGCCGAAATCCCGGTTGAAGTCGCAGCGCCCGGAGGACGCGAAGGGCACGCTCCATCCCATGCGTCTGCGATACGCCTCCAGCTTGGCGATCGGCGCGGCGGCCACCGCCGCCAGCGCCAGGTCGCGGGCGCGCAGATGCGCCTCGACGCCGTTGTAATTGTCGATCCAGAAGGAACAGGAGGGGCAGCCTTCATGCCAATCCGCGCCATACATGAAATGCTGCACCATCAGCTGCCCGCAGCCGTCGAACAGATCGGCGAGGGTCTTTTCGCCGTCCGGCGCGTCAAACACGTAGTCCTTTTCGATCCGCACCCATGGCAGGGCGCGGCGGCGCGCGCTCAGCGCGTCACGCTCCGCGTTGAAGGCCTTTTCGGCCTCAAGCAGCGCCAGACGCGCGGCGGTCCAGGTTTCGCGAGGCACGAGGTTCGGGGCGGTCATGGCGTTCTCCCTGTTGCGGCATTCGGCTATTGTTATCCGTTTGGTTAACATTGGCAACCCCCATTCGCGCCCGCTGATGCGGCCGGACACAAATCGTGATTGGCGGCGCCGCGTCGGCTTTGGCACAGATTGGGGCCGACCCGGCGAATGCGCCCACGCCCTCCTGATGTCCGGAGCCGCCATGACCGACCCGCGCCCTTCGCGCCGCATCCGCGGCATTCTCGACGGCGGCTCCGACGGATGGGACCTGCTGATCCGCGCCCGGCAGATGCGCGACGCCGGGATCCCGGTGATCAACCTCACCATCGGCGAGCATGACCAGCCGACGCCGCCGCCCTTCATCGACGCCATGGCGGCGAGCGCGCGCGGCGGCAACACCGGCTACGCGCCGCTGGCGGGCGGCGCGGCGCTGCGCGACGCCGGGAGCGATGTGCCAGGACTCCT
>NZ_JBWOMN010000071.1:0-73836 GCF_056449545.1 Oceanicella sp.
GGCGTCCGCCAGCGCCGCCCAGTCCCGCGCCGCGTCGCGCCGCGCGGCCAGCGCGCCAAAGGCATCGCGCGCCGCGGCGAGCGCGCCCGAGCGCAGGGCGGTGCGCCCAAGCTCTTGCAGTTGTTCAAGGCTCAACCCGCCGGCAAGCGCCCGCGCGCCAAGGGTGGCGGCGTCCTCGCGCGCCGCGGCCAGATAGCCGCCGGGCAGGAAATCCAGGTCCTTGGCCCGGGTTTCGGCGCGGCGCAGCGCCGGCGCGGGGGTGGCGACGATGCGCGCCGACACCGCGCCCGCATAGGGGCGGATCTCGTCAACGCCGGTTTTCAGGAAACAGGCGCGGGCCTTGGGATTGTAGGTGAGCGCCGCGCATTCGGCGCGCCCGAGGCAGGCGGCGACGCAATCCTGCTGGCTGACGTCGCGCAGTTCATCCATGTCGCCGCCGTAAAAATCCAGATCGCGCTCGACCACGACCCGCCGTTCGGGCGCGGGCGATCGTTCCGCCGACTGATTTGCCGCCGACTGATTTGCCGCCGTCTGATTTTCGGTTGTCTGCGCGACCGCGACCGCGCCCGGTCCGGCCAGAAGCAGCGCCAGAAAACCGATGCGAAGGGCCGGAAATCGGGGGCGAATGGGCATGACGCGACCTCCCTGCAGCGACTGAGGCCCCGTGCGCGGCGCGGAATCGCGCGGCGGGGGGACGGGGGCAGGTTAGCGCCTTGTCGCGGCGATTGCGCGACGGAAATCGCCGCATCGCGGCGCATGACGTCCCGGGCCGGCAAAACCGCTAGGGGGCCCGATACACCTGCGCCTGACGCGCCGAGACCGCCGCCCAGTCCGCGGCCGTCGCGGGGTCCGGCGCCACGGTGTCGCCATCGTTGCTCATGGCCCCGGCCGCCGCGTCAAAGCTGTCGAACCAGCCGGCGCCCACCGCCGCCGACATGCCCGCGCCCAGCGCCGAGGCCTCCAGCGAGAAACTGCGCGTCAGGGGCAGGCCGGTGGCGTCGGCCAGCATCCGGGTCCAGATGCGGCTGTTGGCGCCGCCGCCCACGGCGAGGATGCGTTCGGGCCGCAGCCCGTTGTCGCGCATGGCGGCGATGCAGCGCGCGCTTTCCAGGGTCAGCGCCTCCAGCGCCGCGCGGTAGACATGGCCGATGCCGTGCCCCGGCGCCAGCCCGGTGATCGCCGCCCGCGCCCGCGGGTCCCAATGGGGATCCATGCAGCCCGTGAGATAGGGCGAGACGGCGACGCCTTCGGCCCCCAGCGGGATCTTTTCGGCCAGCGATTCCAGCCGGTCATACACGCCGGGATCTTCCCGCCCGCCGGCGAAGGCGTCGATCAGCCAGTCGACGAAGAACGCCCCGGCGCGCTGGCAGCCCTCCAGAAAGAACCCCTCGCCGGTGGGCGAGGTCATGGTGCGCCAATGGCGGCTGATCTCGGGGCGCGGCGACCAGGCGCCGGTGATCATCGCGGTGCCCAGATTCAGGTAGATCACCCCCGGACGCACCGCGTTGACCCCGAGCCCGGCGCATTGCCCGTCGCCGCCCGCCGCGAATACCGGCGTGCCGGGGGCGAGCCCGGTTTCGCGCGCCGCCGCCGCGGTGACGGTCCCGACCGGCGCCCCCGGGCGGGCGAGATCGGCGAAGCGTTCGCCGCCCAGCCCCAGATGCGCCAGCACCGGCTGCGACCACTGTCTGGCGGCGATGTCGAACGTGCCGAACGGGTCGGCGCTGGTCCAGCTCGCCACCGCCCTGCCGGTGAGAAACCCGGTGAGAAATCCGTGCACGTCGAGGATTTTCGCGGTTCGCGCCAGCGCGTCCGGCTCATGGCGCTTCATCCAGCTCAGCCGGTGCAGGACGGGCGTGATGTCGAGCGGCTTGCCGGTGATCGCGTGCAGCCGATCGCCGCCGAATTCCCGGTCGATGATCGGCAATTCGTCTAGCGCCCGTTCGTCGAGCCAGACGATGGCGGGCCGGGTCGCGGCGCCGTTTTCATCGATGAAGGCCACGGTTTCGCGCTGGTTGGAGATCGCCAGTCCGGCGACGCGCGCCGGGTCGATCCCGGCGCAGACCGCCTGCAGCGCCGCGGCGGCGGCGGCGCGCCAGTCGGCGGGGTCCTGTTCGACCCAGCCGGGGCGGGGCGCGGCCATGTCGATGGCGGCGCGGCCCTCGGCCACCGGCTCGCCGGCGCGGCTCCAGGCGATGGCTTTCGCGGATTGGGTGGAACTGTCCAGCCCGATGACCAGATCCTTGTTCATCGCGTCCCCGTATCGGAATTCGCGGCCCGGCGCGCCAGCAGGTCGCGCGCGGTGTCCGCATCGGTCACCAGATGGGTGGCGTAGCCGCCGGACAGGATCGCCGACAGCGCGTTCAGCTTGCGCGGCCCGCCCGCCACGCAGATGCGTTCCGGCGCCGCCAGCACGTCGCCAAGCTCGATGCCGATCTGGCGGCCGGAAAGCGGGCCCTCGACCTCGCGCCCGCCTGCGTCGACGAAGCGCCCGATCATCACCCCGGCGGCCTGCGCGTCGAGATAGCGGGCGACGGTCTCCTCGGTCAGGAAATCGCGGTCCGAGAACTCCACCGAGCGATCCAGTTCCCCGGCCCCGAACAGGATCACGTCGCAGGCGCGGATGCGCGCCAGCTGCCGCGCGATCCCGGGCTCGGCCAGCAGCGCGTCGCGCAGGCGCGGCGAGGACACGATGGCCGGGGCATGGAAATTCTCGCAGCGGGCGCCCAGCCGCGTGGCGATCAGCGCGGTGCAGAATTCCGGCGATTGCGCGCGTCCGCCAAGCGAGCTGCCGGACACCTGCACCACCCGCATCCGCGGATTGCGGGTCTCGGGCAGGGCCTCGGCCAGCGCCAGCATGGTGCGCCCCCAGGCGACGCCGAGCACGCTGTCGCGGCGCAGCCGCGGGCGCAGCACATGCGCCCCGGCGATGCCGAGCCGACGGCGCAGATCGGCGGCGGCGGGCGTTTCGGGGCCGGAATCGGGGCCGGAATCGGGGCCGGAAGCCGGGTGGGACTCAGGGTCCGCCTCGGGCAGGGTCGCGGGGATCACATGCGCCCCCGTCAGCCGGTAGGCGGCGGCCAGCGCGCGCCCCAGATCGACGCGGGCGAGCATGCCGGGATCGACATTGATCGACACCAGCCCCCGCCGCCGCGCCTCGGCCAGGTAATTGGCCACCGAGGCGCGCGACACGTGCAGCGTCTGGGCGACCTCGTTCTGGGTGCGGCCCTCGGCGTAATACAGCCACATGGCCCAGGCCACGGCGTCGTCGCCGAATTCCGCCGGCGGCGTCGCGGCGGCGCGGCCCGCGGCGCGGCCGGAAGGGGGCGGGGTCGAGGTCATGGCCTATTTCGGCCCGCAGCGTGTCAAATGTCAAGGTCGGGTGTCATTAGTGTTGACATATGACAGCACCTGCTATCACATGTATCCAGCAGGCAGCAACCGCATGACCCAAACCGCATGACCCAGACCGCGTGACCCAGACCGCATGACCCAGACCGCATGACCCAGACCGCATGACCCAGACCGACGCCGCGCCCGATCCGCCGACCGCCCGCGCCCGCGCCTCGGGCGCGCCCGCCGGCGGCTGGACCGCGGGCATCGACGAAATCCGCCGCGGCGAATGGGTGAACCCCGAGACCGGCGAAAAAGCCCCGCCCGCGCCCAACGAGGCCATCGTCATCGCCGACGATCTGGACGGGCGCGAACCGGCGCTGATCCGGGGCCTGGGGCTGGACGGCGCGGTGACCATCGTCGCCGATCGCGACACCTGGGACGCGCTCGGCGCCCGGGTGGCGCGCAATCTCGGCGGCAAGCCGGCCGGCGTCAGCGAGATCATTCTCGATCGCCCGCACGCCACGATCGCCGAGGCCGAGGCCCTGAAGACCCGCCTGCGCGGCGCCGACGCGATCGTCGCCGTGGGGTCGGGCACCGTCAACGACCTGTGCAAATACGTGACCGCCGGGGACGGGCGGCGCTACTGCGTGTTCGGCACCGCGGCGTCCATGGACGGCTACACCTCGACCACCGCCTCGATGACCCTGGAAAGCGGGCTGAAGATCTCGTTGCCCGCCCATGCCGCCGCCGGGGTGTTCCTGGACCTGAACGTCAGCGCCGCCGCGCCCGCGCGGCTGGCGGCGGCGGGGTTCGGCGACAACCTGTGCCGGTCGGTGGCGCAGATCGACTGGTGGATGTCGCATCGGCTGCTGGGCTCGTTTTACACCGGGGCGCCCTACCTGATCGCCGACGCCGACGAAATCGAGACCAACCGCCGCGCCGCCGCCATCGCGCGCGGCGATCACGAGGCGATCGGCTATCTCAACCGGTCGCTGATCCTGTCGGGGCTGGGGGTGGCCTTCACCGGCGTGTCCAATCACGGCTCCATGGGCGAGCACCAGATCTCGCATTACGTCGACTGCTTTGCGGGCGCGCGCCATCCCGGCACGCTGCACGGCCAGCAGGTGGGGGTGGCGACGCTGACCATGGCGCGGCTCCAGCGCCGGATGCTGGCGCGGGACGCGCCGCCCGAACTGCGCGCGACCCGCATCGACGAGGCCGACATGACGCGGCGCATGGGGCCGGAGATCGCGGCGCTTTGCATCGCCGAATACCGCAAGAAGGCGCTGGACGCGGCGGGCGCGGCGCGGATGAACCGGAAGCTGCGCGACATCTGGCCGGCGCTGCGCGCCGAATGCCTGCGCTTCGCGCTGCCGGTCGAGGACATGCGCGACATGCTCGCCGCCGCCGGCGGCCCGGTCAGCGCCGCCGAACTGGGTCTGCCGGCGGAGGTCTATCGCGAGGCGGTGCGCCACGGTCACGAGATGCGCAACCGGTTCTCCTTCGCCGATCTGGCCTGCGATTCAGGGCTGCTCGACGATTTCGCCGCGGCGGAGGGCTGAGAGCCATGCGCCCCATCCGCGACATGCCCCCCGCGACCGCCGCCGGCATCCGCTGCGTGCTCACCGACATCGACGACACGCTGACCAGCGACGGGCGCCTGCCCGCCGCCGCCTACGCCGCGCTGGAATCCCTGCATGACGCCGGGATCAAGGTGGCCCCGATCACCGGGCGCCCGGCGGGCTGGTGCGACATGATCGCCCGGCAATGGCCGGTGGCCGGCGTGGTCGGCGAAAACGGCGCCTTCTACTTCGCCTATGATCCGGGCGCGCGGCGCATGACGCGGGTCCATGCGCAGGACGCCGCCACCCGCGCGGCCAATCGCGATCGCCTGCGGGCGATCCGCGCCCGGGTGCTGGCGGAGGTTCCGGGCGCGGCGGTGGCCTCGGACCAGTTCTGCCGGGAAATCGACCTCGCGATAGATTTCTGCGAGGACGTGGAGCCGCTGCCGCCCGCCTCCGTCGATCGCATCGTGGCGATCTTCGAGGACGCCGGCGCGGTGGCGAAAATCTCCTCGATCCACGTCAACGGCTGGTTCGGGGATCATGACAAGCTGACGATGTCGCGCCGATTCGCCGCCGAGGCGCTGGGGCTGGACATGCAGGCCGACGAGGCCGCCTTCGTCTTTTGCGGCGACAGCCCCAACGACGCGCCCATGTTCGCGCATTTCTCCAACGCCTGCGGGGTCGCCAATGTGCGCGATTTCGCCGGGCGCATGGAAGCCCTCCCCGCCTGGATCGCCGAGGCGCGCGGCGGCGCCGGGTTCGTCGAGATCGCCGAGATCATCCTGGCCGCCCGACGCGGCGGCGCCCGACATGTCACAGCAGGACTGGAAAGCACATGACCAAAGCGGAACTCGCGCTCAGGCAGGAAATCGCCGATCGCTGCCGGGAGATGAACGCCAACGGGCTCAATCAGGGCACTTCGGGCAATATATCGGCGCGATTCGGCGACCGGATGCTGATTTCGCCCTCGGCCACGCCCTATGACGACATGACGGCCGAGATGATCGCCTCGGTGGCGGCGGACGGGTCGTGGGAAGGGCCGCTGAAGCCCTCGACCGAATGGCGCTTTCATCTGCGGCTGCTGCAGGAACGCCCGGACAGCAACGCCGTCATCCACGCCCATTCCACCTATTGCACGACGCTGGCGATGGCCCGCAAGGAGATCCCGGCCTGCCACTACATGATCGCCGCCTTTGGCGGCAACAACGTGCGCTGCGCCGGCTACGCCACCTTCGGCACCGCCGATCTGTCGGACCTGGCGCTGGAGGCGATGCGCGATCGCTCCGCCTGCCTGCTGGCCAATCACGGCATGATCGCCATCGGCGAAAACCTCGCCAAGACCATGTGGCGCGCGGTGGAGCTGGAAACCATCGCCCAGCAGTATTTCCACACCCTGCAGATTGGCGGACCGGTGGTGTTGAGCGACGCCGCCATCGACGACACCATCGCCGGTTTCGCCGGCTACGGACTGCAGACCGAGGATGACGAGGCGCCGGCCAAGCCCGCCCGCCGCGCGCCCCCAAAGACCGCGCGCAAGACCGTGCGCAAACCGGCGGCGAGGCGGCGCGCGACCTGAAGGCTCGCGCCCAAGGGACCGCGCCGAGGGGGGCGAGGGGGCGCCGTTCAGCCGCGGGTCATCCTTGAGCGCGGCAAATGGGTGACGGCGGCCCGTCGGCCGCCCCGATGAACGCCTTGCCGCCGGTCGCGACCGGCGGCGCGAATGCAAGGCCGAAGACCGGCCGCAACGACCAGACCCGGATCAGCGGGCGCCAGACAGGGAGAACGCGAAGATGAGCGGATCAATGGGCAGGCTGCGCAGGCTGGTCTCGTCAGACCACCCGTTGCCGTGGCTGACGCCGCTCATCGTCATGCTCGGCGTGTTCGCGATCTATCCGCTGTTCTACAATATCTGGCTCAGCTTCCACGAATACGCGCCGTTCAAGCGCAAGCTGGTCTATGTGGGCTGGGACAACTGGTCCAAGCTGATGAGCGACGACCGGTTCTGGGAATCGCTGATCGTCACCTTCGTGTTCTTCGCCGTGGCGCTGGCCATCGAACTGGCGCTGGGCATGGCGCTGGCGCTGCTGCTGGACAATGACGATCCGGGCTTCGGGCTGCTGCGCGCGGTGCTGACCCTGACGCTGGTGGTGCCCCCGGCGATCACCGGCATGATGTTCCTGCTGATGGAGGATCCCAGCTTCGGGGTGCTGTCCTACGTGCTGACGCTGGTCGGCGCGCTGGATCCGTCGACGCCGATCCTGGCCACGCCCTCGACGGCGCTGGCGGGGGTGATGCTGGCCGATGTCTGGCAGTGGACGCCGTTCATGGTGCTGATCTTCCTCGCCGGGCTCAGGTCGCTGCCCGCCGAGCCCTACGAGGCGGCGATGCTGGACGGGGCCTCGGCGGCGCAGGTGTTCCGGCGCATCACCCTGCCGCTGCTGTCGCGCGTGATCGCGGTGGCGGTGCTGCTCAGGGGCATCGATCTGCTGCGCATGTTCGACTACGTGTTCGTGATGACCTCGGGCGGGCCGGGCACTTCGACCTACACGGTCAGCCTCTACGCCTGGCAGCAGACCTTCAGCTTCATCAAATGGGGCTACGGGGCCACCATCTCGCTGGTCACGCTGGCGCTGATCGTGCTGATCGCCAACCTGTTCATCTGGCGCATGAAAGTGAGGTGGTGATGGTCCGCTCCAACACATCGCGGCTGCTGCGCGCCCTGTTCGCCTGGGCGGCGGTGCTGCTGTTCGCCTTTCCGCTGTATTACTGGGTGACGGTGGCCTTCAAGGACGCCCGCGAAATCTTCGACACCATCCCCAATGTCTGGACCTTCTCGCCCACGGTGAAGAATTTCGAGCAGGTGTTCGGGATCTCGCTGGGCTTCATTTCCCAGCAGGAGGTCCTGCCCGGCGGCGGCAATTTCTACATGGCCCCGCGGCTGTGGGATTCGATCGTCATCGCGGTGTTCTCGACCATCCTGGCGGTGTCGATCTCGACCCTGGCGGCCTATGCGCTGTCGCGGATGCAGTTTCGCGGCCGCCACCATTTCGTCAACTGGGTGCTGTCCACAAGGATGATGCCCCCGGTGGCCGTGGCGATACCCATGTTCTTCATCTACAAGGATTTCGGGCTGCTGGACACCTATCTGGGCATGGTGCTGGCGCACGCGCTGATGAACCTGCCGCTGGCGGTGCTGCTGCTGAAAAGCTTCTTCGACGACATTCCTCAGGAAATCGACGAAAGCGCCATCATCGACGGCGCCTCGCGCTGGCTGATCTTTCGCCGCGTGGTGCTGCCCATGGCCAAGGGCGGGATCGCCGCCACCGCGGTGCTGTGCTTCATCTTCAGCTGGACGGAGTTCCTGTTTTCGCTGACGCTGACGCAGACCAGCATCAAGACCGTGCCGGTGGTGTCGTCCAGCTTCGTCACCTCGACGGGCACCGCATGGGGCAACATGGCGGCGCTTGGCGCCGTGGCCATGGTCCCGGCTTTCATTTTCATCCTGCTGGTCCAGAAACAGCTGGTCCGCGGGCTTACGCTCGGATCGCTCAAGCAATAGAGCGCCAGGCTTCACCACTGCATCAGGGAGGATACGCCGATGCGAGACCAAGACCGAAAGCAATATCTGGCGAGACTGACCGACAGCTACGTGAAACGCAAGATCAACCGGCGCGATTTCATGCGATCCGCCGCCAAGCTGGGGCTGGGGCTCGGCGCCTTCGGGTTGGGCATGTCGCGCCCGTTCGGCGGGCATTTCTTCCCCTCCGCCGAGGCCGCCGAACTGCGGCCCTCGGATGAGAACCTCGCCTGGGTGAAGGAGGTCTCCAAACCCTTCGCCGGCACGACGCTGAAGCTGGCGACGGAATCGACGCCGCCGTCGAACGCGCTCAACAGCCAGTTGAAGAAATACTTCGAGGAAGCCTCCGGCATGAGGGTGGAGATCGAGGTGCTGCCGCTGGAGCAGGTGCTGCAGAAGATGACGCTGGACATCGCGTCCCAGCTCGGCACCTATGATCTCTACTACATCGACCAGAGCTGGGCCGCCTCGGTCAGCCGCGACGTGTTCGACCCGCGCGAACAGACCGCCGACAAGCCCGACCTGGCGATGCCGGGCTACAATCTCGACGATTTCCTGCCGGCTCTGGTCGACGGAATCGCGCTCTACGAGGACCGCTGGGTCGGCGTCCCCTACGACATCCCGATCTTCATCATGATGTACCGCAAGGACATCTACGAGAACATGGGCTTCAAGGCGCCGGTCAGCCTCGACGAATACCTGATGCAGGCGCAGGCCATCACCAAGGAATACGGGCCGAAGATGTACGGCGCCACCGGGCAGATGAAGTCCGGCCACTATTCGCTGGAATGCGACTGGACCGCGTGGCTCTGGGCGCATGGCGGTTCGATCTTCGATTCCAACGGCAAGTTCTCGGGCCATGACGGGCGCGGGCTGGAGGCGATCGCCTACTGGGACAAGCTCAAGGAAACCATGCCGCCGGGCGTCACCGGCTGGACCTGGGACGGGCAGGGGCAGTCCGTGGCGCAGGGCGTCGCCGCGTCGATGATGTCATGGGGCGAGTTCTTCCCCTATTTCGACGATCCCAGCGCCACCAAGGTCTCGGGCCTGATGGAAGCGGTGCGCTGCCCGCCGCCCAAGAACCCGCTGCGCACGGTCGACGAGACCGGTTTCGGCGAAATCCCCGGCGTCGGCCATCAGGGCGGATCCTCGCTGGCGGTGTCGCATAATTCCAAGAACCCGGACGCGGCGTGGATCTTCATGCAGTGGGCGACCTCGTTTGACACCCAGGTGCTGATCACCGCGCTTGGCGGGGGCACCGGGCCGACGCGGGCCAGCGTCTATGACGACCCGCGCATCATCGCCAATCGGCGCGTCGGGCCGGGCACCACCCGCCATCTCGACGTGGTGCGCGACACCATCGCCATGGACATGGGGTCCGAACCGGATCTGCCCCAGTGGGCGGAGCTGTCCAACGACACCATCCCGGTGCGTCTGGGCAAGTATTTCGCCGGCGAATACAGCTCGGCGAAGGAGGCCATGGACGATATCGCCCAGGCCGCCGACAAGATCGTCGCCGGCTGAACCGCCGGTTGGATCAAAGCATGGCCGGGGATGGGCGAGATCGTCGCCGGCCATGCGGCGACCGGGGTCCCGGCGGCGTCTCCCTTCGCCGCCGGGGCGTCGGCCCCGGTTGGGCCGTCAGGCCCGCAGCACCGCATTGACCGGCCGCCGCGCGCCGGCGCCGAACCGACTGGGACGAGAATGGCAACTGTCGAATATCGCAACATCCGCAAGACCTACGGCGCCGTCGAGGTGCTGCACGACGTGTCGCTGTCGATCGCGGACAAGGAATTCACCGTGCTGCTCGGGCCCTCGGGCTGCGGCAAGACCACGCTGTTGCGCATGACCGCCGGGCTGGAGACCATCACCGGGGGCGATCTGCTGATGGACGGCGCGCGGATGAACGACGTGCATCCGCGCGATCGCGACATCGCCATGGTGTTCCAGAACTACGCGCTCTACCCGACCATGAAGGTGTTCGGGAACATCGCGTTTTCGCTGGAAATCAAGAAGCTGCCCAGGGACGAGATCCGGCGCAAGGTGGAGGCGGCGGCGGAGCTGCTGCATCTGACCCCGTATCTCGACCGCTACCCCAAGGAATTGTCCGGCGGCCAGCGTCAGCGCGTGGCCATGGGCCGGGCCATGGTGCGCAACCCCAAGGTGTTCCTGTTCGACGAACCGCTGTCCAACCTGGACGCCAAGCTGCGCGCCCGGATGCGAGTGGAGATCCGCCAGCTGCACGCCCGGCTGGAGGCCACGACGATCTATGTGACCCATGACCAGATCGAGGCCATGACCATGGCCGACCGCATCGTGCTGATGAAGGACGGCGACATCGAGCAGGTGGGCGCCCCCGACGAATTGTTCGACCGGCCGGTGAGCCGCTACGCCGCCGACTTCATCGGCTCGCCGTCGATGAATTTCATCGACGCGGCGATTTCCGCCGAAAACGGCGCGCCGGTGGTGAGCGGCGAGGGCGTGCGCCTGACGCTGCCCGAGGGGACCGCCGCGCAGGTCGGGCAGAAGGTGACTTGCGGGCTGCGGCCCTCGGATCTGACGCTGGACCCGCAGGGGGAGATCACCGGCGAGGTGATCCTCGCCGAAAAGACCGGCCCCGATCAGAACCTGTATCTGAAAGTCGGGATCGCCGAATTCATCGCCACCGCGCCGCGCGACGCGCGGATCGCGGCCGGCGAGACCATCCGCCTGCACGTGCCCCGGGACAAGATCCACCTGTTCGATCCGGCGAGCGGCCGGCGGATCTGATGTCTTTCCGGGGTCGGGTCGTGCGGCGCGGCGGTCAGGCCGGGCCGGCGTGGTCGAGCGCCAGCAGGGCCATGCCGTAGGCCGCGTCGCCGGACAGGGTTTTCGCCGCCTTCACCCCGAGCTTTCCTTCGCGCATCGCGGTCCAGACCGGGTTGCGCGCGCCGCCGCCGACGGTGCGGATGCTGCGCAGCGGCGGCGCGCCGAGTTCGGCGAGGCGCTGATAGGCGAGGCGCTCGACATTGGCGACGCCTTCGAGCAGCCCGTGCAGGAAAGCGGCGTCATCGGCGGGGCGCGGCGTCAGGCGCGGCGCGAAATCCGGGTCGCTGTGGGGAAAGCGTTCGCCGGGCCGGTTCAGCGGGTAATAGTCGAGCCCGGTGGCGGCTTCGGGGTCGATGCGGCGCGACAATTCGGCGATGCGATCGGCGCTGAAGAACCGCGCCAGCACCGCGCCGCCGGTGTTGGAGGCCCCCCCCGCCAGCCAGCGATCGCCGATCCGGTGGGAATAGATGCCGAATTGCGGCGCGAAGATCGGCGCGTCGCAGAGCAGCTTCACGGTCATGGTGGAGCCGAGCGCCGTCACCCCGTCGCCCGGTTGCGCCGCGCCGGTGGCGAGAAACGACGCGCAGCCGTCGCTCATCCCGGCGACCACCTGCGCGCCCGCGGGCAGGCCGAAGCGGCGCGCGGCCGCGGCGGTGACGCGCCCGGCGGGGGCCCCGGGGGGCAGCGCCTCGGGCAGCAGCTCGATGCGCGCGCCGGCCGCCGCCATCCAGTCCGGCCAGCGCCCGGTCACCGGGTCGAAGCCGGTTTTCAGGGCGTTGCTGGAATCGGAAAGGTCGAAGCGCCCGGAGAACTGCGCCGCCAGCCAGCCCGCCTGATGGGCGATGCGCGCGACGCCGGGGGTGGTCTGGAGCGCCACGAAACGGGCCAGCCCGGACGTCGCGCCATGCACGGCGCTGGCGCGCGGGGCGGCGGCGGCAATGGGGTCCAGGATCGCCGGATCGGCGATCGCGTGATCATACATCAGCCCGTCGGCGAGCGGCGCCCCAGCGGCGTCGATCGGGGCCATGCTGCCCGAAGTGCCGTCCACCGACAGCGCCCGCACCCGCCCCAGATCGGCGGTTTCGGCGAGCCGGGCCAGGGCCGCCGTCATGGCCGCGGCCCAGGTCGCCGGGGCGCGCGGGGCGTCGCCGAAATCGGCCATGGCGGCGGCGGCTTCGCCGACCGCGGTCCGGGTCGCGTCCACGGCCACGGCGCGCACCCCGGAGGTGCCGCAGTCGATGCCGAGCCAGAGCGCGCCGTCGGGGGCGGCCGGAGCGCCGGGGGCGTTCACGCGCCGGACTCCGCCGGGGCGGTCTCCAGCGACTGGCGGTATTTTTCCGCGTCCCAGTCGAGCAGGGCGTGGGTTTCGTCCGGGGTCAGGGGGCGCAGGCGCGCCTCTGCGGGGATGCGGGCGGCGACATCGGCAAGGCAGCGGGCCAGTTCCTCGGCCCCGTCGCTGGCGGTTTCGTGCATCAGCACCCCCTGTCCGGGGAAAAGGATCGACGTCGGAACCGGGCGCCCGGCGGCCTGCTCGCGCATCAGCACGCCCTTTGCGTCCTGATGTCGCTCGGCAATCACGCAACCCGTTCCGAGGAAGATCACGTGGTCGGGATACAGCGCGCCCTGCGCGGCGATGGCGAGCGAGACCGGATCGCAGGCCACGGCATGGGCGCGGGCGTGGCGCGGCGCCCGGTAGGGGGCCCCCGCCGCCAGCCGCGCCAGCGTCGCGTCGGGGGCGGTCGGGCCGGGGGCGCGGGGGGGAACGGCGAGCGCCTCGCGCACCCGCGTCAGCAGGGCTTGCGCGCCCGCGACGCTGTCGGCGGCCACCACCAGCCCGTGATTGCCGAGCACCGCCACGTCGATGCCCGGCGTGAGCCGGGCGGCGATTTCGCGCGACAGCGGCAGGCCGGGGCGGATATAGGGGACGTGGATCCAGTCAAACCCCGCCAGTCGCCGCTCAAGCGTATCCCGGTCGCGGCGCACCGCGGCGGCGATGGTGTCCACGCAATGCACATGGATCACCACGCGCTGCTCGAAGGCGGCGTGCACCGTGGTTTCGATCGAGGGGCGCAGGCCGGAGCGGTCCAGCGCCGCGATGACGAAATCCTGGGCCTTTTCGGCGCGGGGGTCGTTGGCCTCCATGGCCGCGCGCAGGGGGGCGAGGGCGACGGGGGCCATGACCTCGCGGGTCATGGCGTGGGCCAGCCAGGCGCCGGAGGCCTTGATCCACATCGCCGCGTCGGTCTTCAGCGAGGTATTGCCGCCGGCCCCCTGAATCAGCGTCGGGTCGGCCCCGATGCGGGCGGAGAACCGTTTCAGTGCCTGAAGCTCGTCCATGTCGCGCAACCTCGTCAGCGATTCGGTCGCGCCGCGGGCGGCCGCCCCGAAGGTGGTGAATCAATCGCTGCGAGCATAGCGCCTTTTGCGCGCCGGGCGGGGGATTTCGCCCCCCGCCAGGAGAGTGCAGGCGCAAAAACCTTTTGTTGCCAAGGGGGGGGCAAAGGCGACGATCGGTGCGCCGGGTCGGGGTCTCAGCCGACGAAGGCGCGTTCCACGACGTATTCCGAAGGCTTGTTGTTGGCGCCTTCGGTCAATCCGAAATCCTCCAGCACCGCCTTGGTGTCCTTCAGCATGGCCATGGAGCCGCAGATCATGCCGCGATCCACCTTCGGGTCGATGGGCGGCACGCCGAGCTGCCTGAACAGGCTGCCGGTGGTCAACAGGTCGGTGATGCGGCCCATGCGGGGGAAATCCTCGCGGGTGGTGGAGGTGAAATGCACCAGCTTGGGGGCGGCGAGTTCGCCGACCAGCGGGTCGTTGCGGGTGGCGTCCACCAATTCCTCGCCGTATTTCAGTTCGGCCACCTCGCGGCAGGTGTGGGTGAGGATCACCTGATCGAATTTCTCGTAGGTCTCGGGGTCGCGGATCAGCGAGGCGAAGGGGGCGATGCCGGTGCCGGTCGAGAACATGTAAAGCCGCTTGCCCGGGGTCAGCGCGTCGAGCACCAGGGTGCCGGTGGGTTTCTTGCGCATCCAGATCTTGTCGCCGGGCCGGATCTTTTGCAGCTTTGAGGTCAGGGGGCCGTCGGGCACCTTGATGGAGAAGAATTCGACCTCCTCGTCCCAGGCGGGCGAGGCGATGGAATAGGCGCGCCAGACCGGTTTTTCGCCGGGCATGGCGATCATCACGAATTCGCCGGAGCGGAAGCGGAAGCTGGCCGGGCGGGTGATGCGGAACTTGAACAGGCGGTCGGTGTAGTGCTTCACGCTGAGCACGGTTTCGGCGAACACGCCCTTGGGGGGCTCGATCGCATCGCTTGCCGTGGGCGCCGTTTCTGCCATGATGTTCATCCGTGTTTCTCCGCGACTGGCGTTCGATAACAGGCGGGACGGCGGGGGGAAAGGCCGTTGGCGCCGCGTTGGGGTCCATCTGGGCCGGCGGCGGGCGGATTGCAATTGATTTTCACATCAAATTTTTGGCGTGGATATATTTCACGCGAAAACGGTGTGATGGATTTGGAGGCGCGAGCGTCGCGCACGCGACGCCCCCGGGGCGCATATGGTGGGGGAAGCGCGCTCCGGGGTCTGGCCGACTTACGCAACTCGATCAGCCTCAAACCGTGATGGCCTAGTCGACCAGCTCCCCGGAGCGCCAGTCAACGACAGGGAGTGGACCCAGTCTTTCACGAAGCCCTGTGCGGCGTAAGACTCCGAAATGGTGAGGATGACGGTGTCAGGCCATTGATGACGCAGCGTCAAGTGGCGATCAGAGCACCGCGGTGGCCTCGATCTCCACCTTGGCGCGGTCCTCGACCAGGGCGCTCACCTGCACCAGGCTCATGGCCGGGTAATGGCGCCCGATGACATCGCGATAGGCGGCCCCCACATCGGCGAGCCGGTCGAGATATTCGCGCTTGTCGGTGACGAACCAGGTGAGGCGGGCGATGCGGTCGGGCCCGGCGCCGGCTTCTGCCAGCACTGCGACGATGTTTTGCAGGGCCTGGCGGGTCTGGTCGGCGAAATCGTCGGTCTCGAAGACCTGCTCGGCGTTCCAGCCGATCTGGCCGCCGACGAAGACCAGCCGGCCTTCGGCGAGGATGCCGTTGGCGTAGCCTCTCGCGGCTTTCCAGGTTTTCGGGTGCAGCGGGGTCAGCGGATCGGTCATGGCCGGGGTCCTTGCGTGGGCCGGGCGGTTCCTTGCAGCGCCTGGCGGGCGATGATCACCTTCTGCACGTCCGAGGCGCCCTCGTAGATGCGCAGGGCGCGGATCTCGCGATAGAGGCTCTCGACGATCGATCCCTTGCGCACCCCGTCGCCGCCATGGATCTGCACCGCCTGGTCGATGATCTTCTGGGCGGTCTCGGTGGCGTGCAGCTTGGCCATGGCGGCCTCGCGGGTGATGCGCGCGGCGCCCATGTCCCTGGCCCAGGCGGCGCGGTAGATCAGCAGGGCCGAGGAATCCACCCCGAGCGCCATGTCGGCGATATGGCCCTGCACCATCTGCAAGTCCGACAGGGGCGCGCCGAACAACTGGCGCGACTGGGCCCGGGCGAGGGTTTCGTCGAGCGCGCGGCGCGCAAAGCCGAGCGCCGCGGCGCCGACCGTGGCGCGGAACATGTCGAGCACCGACATGGCGATGCGGAATCCGCCGCCGGCTTCGCCGATCAGCGCCTGCGCGGGCAGGCGGATGTCGTTGAAGCGAAGATGCGCCAGCGGGTGCGGGGCGATGGCCTCCAGCCGCTCGACGATCTCGAGTCCCGGCGCGTCGCCCGGCAGCAGAAAGGCGGAGAGTCCGCGCGCGCCCGGGGCCTCGCCGGTGCGGGCGAACAGGCAGTAGAGATCGGCGATGCCGCCGTTGGAAATCCAGGTCTTTTCGCCGTTGATGCGCCAGTGGTCGCCGTCCCGGGTTGCGGTGGTCTGGATCTGGGCCACGTCCGAGCCGGAGGCAGGTTCGGTGAGCGCGAAGGCGGAAATCGCGGCCCCGGCCTGCGTGCGGTCGAGCCATTGCCGCTGTTCGGGCGTGCCGAACAGGCTGATGGCGCCGGTCCCGAGCCCCTGCATGGCGAAGGCGAAATCGGCGAGGCCGTCATGGCGGGCGAGGGTTTCGCGGATCAGGCAAAGCGTGCGCACGTCGATGCGCCCGCCCGAGGCATGACGCAGGACTCCGGCCTTGCCGAGCGCCGCGACCAGGCCGCGACAGGCGGCGTCCACGTCGCCGTGGTCCACGGGCAGGTTGGCGGCGCACCATGTTTCAAGCTCGGCGGCCAGCGCGCGGTGGCGGGGGTCGAAGAACGGCCAGTCGAGGAAGCTGCGATCGGGCATCAGCCTGTCCTGGTTGGGGCGGCGTTGGGGCGGGCGGCGTCCCGGATCGGGTCCGGGACGCGCGCGGGACCAGGGGCGGGACGGGAACGGGCGCGGGAACGGGCGCGGGAATGGGCGCGGGAATGGGCGCGGGGCGCCATGTTCAGTCGCCCTCGAACACGGGTTTCCGCTTGGCGACGAAGGCCTTGTAGGCGCGTTCGAAATCGCGGGTCTGCATGCAGATCGCCTGGGCCTGGGCCTCGGATTCAATGGCCTGATCGAGGCTCATGTTCCATTCCTGGTTGATCTGGGTTTTGGTGATTCCGTTGGCGAAGACCGGGCCGGCGGCGATGCGCCGGGCCAGCGCGAGGGCCTCGGATTCGACCTCGTCGCCCGGCGCGAGGCGGTTGAAGAAGCCCCAGCGTTCGGCTTCCTCGCCCGACATGGCGCGCCCGGTGTAGAGCAGCTCGGCGGCGCGGCCCTGGCCGATGATGCGGGGCAGCATGGCGCAGGCGCCCATGTCGCAGCCCGCCAGCCCGACGCGCGAGAACAGGAACGCCACGCGGGATTCGGGCGTGCCGATGCGCAGGTCCGAGGCCATGGCGATGATCGCCCCGGCCCCGACGCAGACCCCGTCCACCGCCGCGACGATGGGCTTGCCGCAATGCAGCATGGCTTTCACCAGATCGCCGGTCATGCGGGTGAAATTCAGCAACTGCTTCATGTCCATGGCCACCAGCGGGCCGATGATGTCGTGGACATCGCCGCCGGAGCTGAAATTGCCGCCATTGGCGGCGAACACCACCGCGTCCACGTCCTCGGCGTAGACGAGGGCGCGGAACGTGTCGCGCAGTTCGGCGTAGCTGTCGAAGGTCAGGGGGTTCTTGCGCGCGGGGCGGTCGAGGCGGATCACCGCGACCCGGCCCTCCATGCGCCAGAGGAAATGCTTCGGGGCGAGGCCCGCCATGTCGGTCATCGTCGTGATTCCTCAGATTTCGCCGCCAGCGATGGGGATCGCCTGGCCGGTGACGGCGTCGGAGCCGGGCCCGCACAGCCAGAGCGCGGCGGCGGAGACCTCCGCCGGGCGGATCAGGCGGCCCATGGGGTTGGCGGAGGCGAGCGCGGCGCGGGCTTGCGATTCGGTCCGGCCGGTCTTTTGCATGATGTTGGCGACCGAGGCGTCGGTCATGGGCGTGTCGAGAAACCCGGGGCAGAGCGCGTTGACCGTGATCCCGGTCTTCGCGGTTTCCCGGGCCAGCGCGCGCACCAGCCCCACGGCGCCGTGCTTGGCGGCGCAATAGGGCGCGACATAGCCGTAGCCCTTGAGCCCGGCGGTGGAGGCGACCGCGATCAGCCGCCCCCAGCCGCGCCCCTTCAAGCCGTCGAGCGCGGCGCGAAAGGTGAGGAAGGCGCCGGTGAGGTTCACGTCCAGCATCCGCCGCCACTGATCCAGCGAAGTTTTCGCGATCGGCGCGCTTTCGGCGGCGCCGGCATTGGCGATGACGATGTCAAAGGCGGGCTGGTCGAACAGGGCGTAGACCGAGGCTTCGTCGGTCACGTCGCATTGACGGTAGGCGAGCCTTGCGAGGGCGGCGTCAGGATGCGTTGGTTCGGGATGCGTTGGTTCGGGATGCGTCGGTTCGGGGGGCGTCGGTTCGGGGGGCGCGGCGCGGCGCCCGCAGATCACCACCTCGGCCCCCGCGGCGGCGAGGTCCAGCGCGATGCGCGCCCCGACCCCCGAGCCGCCGCCGGTCACCAGCGCGCGCCGGCCTGAAAGCGGCGTCACCATGGGCGTGGGGCGGTTGGTCTGCGCATGCGGGATCCTCCGGGACATGGGCGGAGGTTGCCACGGGTCGGGCATAACTTCAAGCTTGAAATTTTATGCATAAAGCATTTGTTTGGGGCGCGCGCAGCGCCGCCCCCGCCGCCGCGCCGGGCGCAGCCCGGCGCGGCGGCTCTGAATCAATCGGAATTCGGGGCGCCCCCGGGGGATCATTCGTCAAAGCGCTTCTTCACGTAGGATCCCGGGGCGTCCTCGATGACGCCGCAGACCGCGCCGGGCTCGCGCGGCTTGACCTTGCGCCCGGAGCGCCTGGCGAGCCATTTCGCCCAGTCCGGCCACCAGGAGCCGGGGATTTCCCGCGCGCCCTCCAGCCAGTCGGCGAGGGTCTCGGCGCTCATGTCCTCGTTGATCCAGTGCTGGTATTTCTTCATCGCCGGCGGGTTCACCACCCCGGCGATATGCCCGGAGCCGGCGACCACGAAGCGCAATTCGGCGTTGGTCATCTTGCGGGCGCCGTCATAGACCGAGGCGGCGGGGGCGATGTGGTCCTCGCGGCTGGCCACGTGATAGACCGGGGTCCTGATGTCGGCCAGGGTCACCGGCACGCCTTTCAGCGCAAGATCGCCGGTGGCGAAGACGTTGCGGTTGTAGAACTGGTCAAGATAGAAGTGATGCACCTTGGCCGGCATCGAGGTGCTGTCGGCGTTCCAGTACAGCAGGTCGAAGGGAAACGGATCCTTGCCCAGATAGTAGTTGTTGATCACGTAGCTCCAGATCAGGTCGGACGAACGCAGCATGTTGAAGGCCGAGGCCATGGAGCGCGCCGGCAGATAGCCCTTGTCCATCTGTTCGTCCACCACCGCCACGGTCATGTCGTCGACGAACACCTGCAATTCGCCGGCGTCCTCGAAATCCAGCTGCGCGGTGAAGAAGGTGGCGGATTTCACCCGCTTGTCGCCGGTCTTGCCCATATAGGCGAGCATGCCGCCGGTCAGGGTGCCGCCGACGCAGTAGGAGGCGAGGTTGACCTGTTTCTGGCCGGTTTCCTTCAGCGCCATGTCGATGGCCTCCATGGCGCCTTTTTCCATGTAGGATTCCCAGGTCTCGTCCTTCTGGCTCTCGTCCGGATTGACCCAGGAGATCATGAACACCGTGAACCCCTGTTCGACCATCCATTGCACCATGGATTTCTTCGGGTTGAGGTCGAGCACGTAGTATTTGTTGATCCAGGGCGGGATGAACAGCAGCGGCGTCGCGTGGACCTTTTCGGTTTTCGGCGCGTACTGGATCAGCTGCATGACGTTGTTCTGGTGGATCACCTTGCCCGGGGTCAGGGCCATGTCGCGGCCGACCTCGAAGGCCTCCATGTCGGTCTGACGGATCAGCAGCTGGCCTTTGCCGCGCTCCAGATCCTCGGCCATCATGGTGAGGCCGCGCACCAGGTTTTCGCCTTTCTGCTCGTAGGTGGCGTTCAGCACCTCGGGGTTCATGGCGGCGAAATTGGTGGGGCTCATGGCCTCGACGAAGTTGCGGGTGAAGAAGGCGACCTTCTTGCGGTCGCGGGGCTCCATGTCGCCGAGTTCGCTGGCCGCATCCTGGATGTAGCGCGAGGTCAGCAGGTAGCTTTGCTTGATGTAGTCGAAGACCTGGTTGTCGGACCACTCGTCGGATTTGAAGCGCTTGTCGCCGCGGGCCGGTTCGGCGAGCGGCCCGGGGGTCTCGCCGCCGATCCATTTCAGGGTCATGCGCCGCCACAATTCGGCCTGCCGGGTCCAGAGGTCCAGCGTGCGGTCGGCGACCTCCTGGGGGTTGGACATCATCGCCTGGCCGAGTTCGGCGAAGGCGGGCAGGGTGTTGAGCGGGTCGCCATGGGCGGGGTGGTCGTCCCCGGCGTTCGATTGCAGCAGGTGCATCCAGATTTCCTGGCTGCGCTCGACGACCTTGGCCATGTTGGCGGTGAATTCGGCGCTGGTCCGGGCGGCGGCCTCGGCGCCTTCGAGGGCGGCCTTGGCGGGGTCCTTGTCGTCCATGCTCGGGGTCCTCGGTGTCGAAAAAAGGGCGTCGGAATGGCGGCGCATTGCGGCTGGCGCCCCCGCCGGGTTGTCGATATTGTTCCGGTCATTATGGCAGATTCACCATGGGAACACCAAGCGTCTCGGCGAACGGGCGGCGCGAAATGTCGCACTGCAGCAATTTTGCTGCAGTGCAGCGTAGCCCTTGCCGCCTGCGCGCCCCTGAACGGGGCGCCCGGCGGCGTCGACCTGCCCGAGGATCCGCCCCCGGCGGCGGGCGACTGGCCGCGGCTGGTGGATGCGCCGCAGGCGATGACGCCGGGAAGGTTCAGCGCCGCGGCGCCGGATCCCGCCAACGGCGCGGCGGTGCGGCGCGCGCTCGCCATCGATGCCGCGGCGGCGCATGTCGAGGCCGAGCGGCTGGCGGCGCCGGTGATCCCGGCGCCGCAGGCGCGCCGCCTGCGCGGCGCCGCGCGGCGCTGAAGGCCCCGGGCGGGGCCGGCCAGCGGCAATATCGCGCTGCAATGCGCGCCGCGACCGGGTATAACGCGGTCCAGATTCGCCCCAACCCGATCCCGCCCCCCGATCCCGACCCCCGATCCCGACCCGATCCCGTCCTGACCGATCCACCCTGACCCACCATCACCCGGAGGCTGGCGCCGCGCCCATGTCCGAAGAATTCCACCGCATCAAACGCCTGCCCCCCTATGTGTTCGCCGAGGTCAACCGCCTGAAGGCCGCGTATCGCGCCGAGGGCATGGACATCATCGATTTCGGCATGGGCAACCCGGACATGGACACCCCCGCCCATATCGTCGACAAGCTGGTGGAGACCGTGCGCAAGCCGCGCACCCACCGCTATTCGGCCTCGCGCGGCATCCCCGGGCTGCGCCGGGCGCAGGCGGGGTATTACGCGCGCCGCTTCGGGGTCGAACTGGACCCGGAGACCGAGGTGATCGCCACGCTCGGCTCCAAGGAGGGGCTGGCCAACCTCGCCATGGCGATCACCGCGCCGGGCGACGTGATCCTGTCGCCCAACCCGAGCTATCCGATCCATCCCTACGGGTTCATGATCGCCGGCGGCGCGCTGCGCCATATCCCGGCGCTGCACGAGGGGCGGTTCGATCCGGAGGTGTATCTGGCGGCGGTGCACCGGGCGATCCACCATTCGGTGCCCAAGCCGGTGGCCATCGTGGTGAATTTCCCCTCCAACCCCACGGCGCAGCTTTGCGATCTGGATTTCTACGCCGCGCTGGTGGCGCTGGCGCGCAAGCACGGGCTGTGGCTGCTGTCCGACCTCGCCTATGCGGAAATCTATTTCGACGACAACCCGCCGCCCTCGCTGTTGCAGGTCGAGGGCGCGCGCGAGGTGGCGGTGGAGTTCACCTCGCTGTCAAAGACCTATTCCATGCCCGGCTGGCGCATGGGCTTCGCCGTGGGCAACGCGCGGCTGATCGGGGCGCTGACGCGGATCAAGTCGTATCTGGATTACGGCGCCTTCACCCCGGTGCAGGTGGCCGCGGCGGCGGCGCTGAACGGGCCGCAGGAATGCGTGGCCGAGATCCGCGGCGTGTATCGCGCGCGGCGCGACGCGCTGGTCGAGGCCATGGGCCGCGCCGGGTGGGACATTCCGCCGCCGCCGGCCACCATGTTCGCCTGGGCGCCGCTGCCGGAGAAGTTTCGCGCCATGGGGTCGATGGCGTTCTCGAAGATCCTGCTGCGCGAGGCGGCGGTGGCGGTGTCCCCGGGCGTCGGGTTCGGGGAATACGGCGAGGGTTTCGTGCGCCTGGGGCTGGTGGAGAACGAACAGCGCATCCGGCAGGCGGCGCGGGGCGTGAAGAAGGTGCTGCAGAACGCCGACGCGATCCTGTCGCGCTTCGCGGCGCAAGGCGGCGAGGCGCGGGGCGCATGAGCGAGCGCTGGGATTTCGCCGGCCAGAAGGCGGACACCGAATGGATGTGGCGCCAGCTGAAGGGCCAGCGGGCGGCCGAACCCGACGAGGCGATCACGCTCGACATCCAGTTCGCGCCGGCGCGGGCGCGGGTCGATGCCGACGGGTTCGCGGCGGCGCTGCGCCGCGCCGGGTTCGAGGCCCATGCCTATGAGCAGGACGGCGCGCCGGTGGTCGAGGCCTCGGCCGCGCAGGCCGAGTTTTCCATTGCCTGCATCTGGCATTACGAGGAGCGCGCCACCCGGATCGCGCTGAAATTCGGCTTCGAGCCCGAAGGCTGGGGGTTCATCGAGGCGCGCGGGGTCTGACGCCGCCCGGGGCGTCGCGCAGCCGCCGGTTGTGACCGGGGCGGCCAGCCGCTAGAACCGGTCGCACGCGACAACAAGGAACCGTGCCCGATGACGAAACAACCTCTGCGACTGGGCCTTGCGGGGCTTGGCACCGTCGGCTGCGGCGTGGTGAAGATCGTGCAGGCGCATGGCGCGCTGCTGGCGGCGCGGGGCGGACGCGCGGTGGAGATCGCCGCCGTGTCGGCGCGCAGTCGCGGGCGGGATCGCGGCGTCGATCTGTCGGGCTACGCCTGGGAGGATGACCCGGTGGCGCTGGCGGCGCGCGACGACATCGACGTGTTCGTGGAAATGATGGGCGGCGAGGACGGGCCGGCCAAGGCCTCGGTCGAGGCGGCGCTGGCGGCGGGCAGGCATGTGGTCACCGCCAACAAGGCGATGCTGGCCCATCACGGCCAGGCCATGGCCGAGGCCGCCGAGGCGAAGGGGCTGGCGCTGCGCTACGAGGCGGCGGTGGCCGGCGGCATCCCGGTGGTCAAGGCGCTGGGCGAAGGGCTGGCGGGCAACGCGGTGACGCGGGTGATGGGGGTGCTGAACGGCACCTGCAACTACATCCTGACGGAAATGGAGCGACGCGGCGCCGATTACGCCGAAGTGCTGGCCGACGCGCAGCGGCTGGGCTATGCGGAATCCGACCCGGCCTTCGACGTGGGCGGCGTGGACGCGGCGCACAAGCTGGCGCTGCTGGCGGCGCTGGCCTTCGGCGTGCGGGTTGATTTCGCCGGGGTCGACATCGAGGGCATCGAGCGCATCACCCCGGCCGATATCGAGCAGGCCCGCGACATGGGCTATCGCATCAAGCTGCTCGGGGTGGCGCGGATGACCGGCGCGGGGCTCGAGCAGCGCATGCAGCCCTGCCTGGCGCCGGCGGGTTCGGCGCTGGGGCAGCTGGAGGGCGTCACCAACGCCATCGCCGTCGAGGGCGATTTCGTCGGCCAGACCATTTTCGAGGGGCCGGGCGCGGGCGAGGGGCCCACGGCCTCGGCGATCATCGCCGACGTGATCGACATCGCCGCCGGGTCGCGCCGCCCGGCGTTCGGCGTGGCGGCCGCCGCGCTGGCCGCGGCGCCGCGCGCGGCGGATGCGGGCGAGGCGGCGTTCTATCTGCGCCTGTCGCTGTCCGATCAGCCCGGGGTGCTGGCCCGGGTGGCGGCGGCGCTGGGCGAGGAGGGGGTCTCGATCCACCGCATGCGTCAGTATGACCATGACGGGCGCGCCGCCCCGGTGCTGATCGTCACCCATCCGGCGCCGCGCATGGCCATCGACGGCGCCCTGGGGCGGATCGGCGCGATGAAGGACAGTCTGGCGGCCCCGGTGGCGCTGCGCATCGAGACCATGTGATTGCTTTTCCTGATTGTTTCAGGGCGCGCGCGCGTCGCGCGGCGCGGGGGGCGCCCGGGGCCGGGGGCGCGCCTTGAAGGATGGGGGCGCGGCCCCGGGTCGGCGCGGGCGTTGATCGCGGCGTGAGAGCGCCGGCGCGTCGGCGCTTCGCGCGACGACGCCGGCGGCGGGCCCGCCCTTTCACGCGGAAAACTGTTTTGCTTGCGGGGTTGGCGTCGGGCTCGTAGAAGCGCTGCGAGATTGCAGCCTTCGCGCCTGTCGCGGCGGCGATGAATTGAGGAGACGACCATGTCCGATGCCCGCGAGTTGATTTTCACCGACCGCATGCTGTCGCTCGGCCTCGCCCGCGTGTCCGAAGCCGCCGCCATCGCCTCGGCCAAGCTGATCGGGCGGGGCGACGAGAAGGCCGCCGATCAGGCCGCCGTGGACGCCATGCGCACGCAGCTCAATCTGCTGGAGATCCGCGGCACCGTGGTCATCGGCGAGGGCGAGCGCGACGAGGCGCCGATGCTGTATATCGGCGAGCAGGTGGGGCGCGGGACCGGCCCCGAGGTCGATATCGCGCTGGACCCGCTGGAGGGCACGACGCTGACCGCAAAGGCCATGCCCAATGCGCTGGCGGTGATCGCCATGGGGCCGCGCGGGTCCATGCTGCACGCGCCCGACGTCTACATGGACAAGCTGGCGATCGGGCCGGGCTACGCGCCGGGGCTGGTCGATCTGGACATGGCGCCGACCGAGCGCATCGCCGCGCTGGCCGCCGCCAAGGGCTGCGGGACAGACGGCGTCACGGTGTGCATTCTGGAGCGCCCGCGCCACGAGGATCTGGTGCGCGAGGTGCGCGGCACCGGGGCCGCGATCCAGCTGATCACCGATGGCGACGTGGCCGGGGTGATCCATTGCGCCGAGGCGCACAAGACCGGGATCGACATGTATATGGGGTCTGGCGGGGCGCCCGAGGGGGTGCTGGCCGCCGCGGCGCTGAAATGCATGGGCGGGCAGATCCAGGGCCGGCTGCTGTTTCGCAACGATGACGAGCGCGGCCGCGCCGCCAAGGCCGGGATCACCGATCTGGACCGCAAATACGGGCTTGACGATCTGGTCACCGCCGACGTGATTTTCGCCGCCACCGGGGTCACCGACGGGTCCGTGGTGCGCGGCGCGCGGCGCGACGGCGAGTATCTGGAGACCGAGACCATTCTGATGCGGTCGAAAACCGGATCGGTGCGGCGGTTGTTCTACCGCAGCAAGATGGTCTGAGCTTTCGGCCCCGGCGGGCGGTCGCCGCGCCGCCGCGGTTTCGGGGCCTTTGGCTGATGCGCCGGCCCGATGACCGGGCGGCGGTCGCCTGGGTCGAGCGGGTTTCCGGTTTTGGCCGGGCTTGACTCTTCTGGTTTGCATCTTGCCCGTGGGGAGCGGCTGCGCCGGTGGGGCGGGGCCTCGCTTCGCTCGGGATTGACGGCTTTGCCGTCGGGACGGGAGCCTCGCTTCGCTCGGGGTTGACGGCTTTGCCGTCGGGGCGCGCTTGCGGGCGGGGATGTGAACAATGGTCAGCTTGATCCGACTCGGGTTTTTCTGTAGGCCTCTTCAGGAAATGAACGATCATTCAGTGGCGATCTGATCTCCGGATCGGGCGGATCGCGGCAGGCGGGCGGCGCTCGCCGGATGCACAGGAGGTTTTCATGACGCTCTCGCAGGATTCAGGACGCGCGCTCGCCCCCAACGGCGACCCGATCGTCATCGTTGGCGCGGCGCGCACGCCCATGGGCGGCTTTCAGGGAGATCTGGCCGGGGCCTCGGCGGCGCAGCTTGGCGGGACGGCGATCGCCGCGGCGCTTTCGGGCGCGAAGGTGGCGGCGGGGGATGTGGACGAGCTGCTCATGGGCTGCGTGCTGCCCGCCGGGCAGGGGCAGGCGCCGGCGCGCCAGGCCGGGTTCGCGGCCGGGCTGGGCGAGGAGGTTCCCGCCTCGACGCTCAACAAGATGTGCGGCTCGGGGATGAAATGCGTGATGGCGGCGCATGACCAGCTGCTGGTCGGGAACGGCGCGGTGGTGGTGGCGGGGGGCATGGAGAGCATGTCCAACGCCCCCTATCTGCTGCCCAAGATGCGCGCCGGGGCGCGATTGGGACATGCGCAGGCCATGGATCACATGTTTCTCGACGGGCTGGAGGACGCCTATGACAAGGGGCGTCTGATGGGGACCTTCGCCGAGGATTGCGCCGAGAAATACCAGTTCACCCGCGAGGCGCAGGACGAATATGCGCTGGGCTCGCTGTCCGGGGCGCTGGAGGCGCAGAATTCCGGCGCCTTCGACGCCGAGATCGCGCCGGTGACGATAACGACCCGCCGCGGCGAGGTGGTGGTGAGCGGCGACGAGCAGCCGCGCAAGGCCCGCCCCGAGAAGATCCCGACCCTGAGGCCGGCCTTTCGCAAGGACGGGACGGTGACGGCGGCGAACGCCTCGTCGATATCCGACGGGGCGGCGGCGCTGGTGCTGATGCGCCGCTCCGAGGCCGCGGCGCGGGGCCTGGCGGTGCGGGCGACGATTCTGGGTCATGCCAGCCACGCGCAGGCGCCGGCGTGGTTTTCCACCGCGCCGATCCCGGCGATGAAGGCGCTGATGGCGCGCATCGGCTGGGGCGTCGACGACGTGGATCTGTGGGAAATCAACGAGGCCTTCGCCGTGGTGCCCATGGCGGCGCAGGTCGAGATGGGCATCCCGCGCGAAAAGCTCAACGTCAATGGCGGGGCCTGCGCGCTGGGGCATCCGATCGGGGCCTCGGGGGCGCGGATCCTGGTCACGCTGCTGCATGCGCTGGAGGCGCGGGGCGCCAAGCGCGGCATGGCCGGGATCTGCATCGGCGGCGGCGAGGCGACGGCGATGGCGCTGGAACTGGGGTGATTTTCCTGAATTGGGGGCGTCTTGTCGGCTTGGGCGGCTTGACGTCGCCGCCCCGCGGAGAGGCGTGCGCGGGCAACGGAGCGCCGGGTTGAGCGAGGAGAGATCGATGAAGCACGTGAAGGACATGGTGGCCGAGGCCAATGCGGTGGTCGAGACCGTCTCGGTGGATGCGGCGAAGGCGCTGCTGGGTCAGGACGGGGTCACCTTCGTCGACATCCGCGACATCCGCGAATTGCAGCGCGAGGGCGTCGTGCCCGGCGCCTATCACTGCCCGCGGGGCATGCTTGAATTCTGGATCGACCCGGAAAGCCCCTATGCCAAGGAGGTTTTCCAGCAGGGCGGCAGATATGTGTTTTTCTGCGCCGCGGGCTGGCGCTCGGCGCTGGCGGCGCGCACCGCGCAGGAGATGGGGCTGCAGGGGGTCTGCCATATCGACGGCGGCTTCGGGGCCTGGAAGGCGGCGGGCTGTCCGGTCGAGGCCAGGGGCTGAGGCCAGGGGCGGGGAGCGCCGACATGCTGACCGACGAACAGAGCCTGATCCGCGACACCGCGCGGGCCTTTGCGCGGGACCGGCTGACGCCGGGCGCGGCGGCGCGGGAGAAGGCGGGCGAGATCGAGCCCGAGATCCGCGCCGAGCTGGGCGAGCTGGGGTTTCTGGGCATGACCATCCCCGAGGACCGGGGCGGCGTCGGCGCCGATTACGTGAGCTACGCGCTGGCGCTGATGGAGATCGCCGCCGGGGACGGGGCGGTGTCGACCATGGTCTCGGTGCACAACGCGCCGTTTCTGGCGATACTGGACCGCTTCGCCAGCCCCGAGCAGCAGGAGCGCTGGCTGCGCCCCGCCGCCGCGGGCGCGTTCATCGGCTGTTTCGCGCTGACCGAGGCGCATGCGGGGTCCGACGCCTCGGCCCTGCGCACCCGGGCGGCGGCGCGCGACGGCGGGTATGTGGTGAACGGGGCCAAGCAGTTCATTTCCTCGGCGAAGATCGGCGGGGCGACGGTGCTGTTCGCGGTCACCGATCCGGGCGCCGGCAAGAAGGGGCTCAGCGCCTTCATCGCCGCCAATGACGCGCCGGGCTTCGTGGTCGCCAGACCCGAGGAGAAGCTGGGGCAGAAGGCCTCGGACACCTGTGCGCTGGCCTTCGAGGACATGGCGCTGGACGGCGAGGCGCTGATCGGGGCCGAGGGCCAGGGCTACGCCATCGCGTTGTCGAGCCTGGAGACCGGGCGCATCGGCATCGCCGCGCAATCGGTGGGCATGGCGCAGGCGGCGTTCGATCACGCGCTGGCCTACGCGCGCGCGCGCGAAAGCTTCGGAAAGCCGATCTTTGCGCATCAGGCGGTGCAGTTCCGCCTTGCCGACATGGAGACCCGGCTGGAGGCGGCGCGGCAACTGGTGCTGGCCGCCGCGCGGCTGAAGGATGCGGGCGCGCCCTGCCTGCGCGAGGCGGCGATGGCCAAGCTGTTTGCCTCGGAAATGGCCGAAACCGTGTGCTCGGGCGCGGTTCAGACGCTGGGCGGCTACGGCTGTCTGTCGGACTATCCGGTGGAAAAGATCTATCGCGACGTGCGGGTGTGCCAGATCTACGAGGGCACGTCGGACATCCAGAAAATCATCATCGCCCGGCAGATGGCCGGGTGAGCGAGGGAGACGGGACATGAAGATCGGCAATGACATCGCGGCGGTGATCACCGGCGGGGCCTCGGGGCTGGGCGAGGCGACGGCGCGCAGGCTGGCCGCCGATGGCGCGAAGGTGGCGCTGTTCGACAAGAACGCCGATCGCGGCGAAAAGGTCGCGGCGGCGCTTGGCGGGGTGTTCTGCGAGGTGGACGTGACCGACCCGGCCAGCGTTGCGGCGGGGTTCGCGAAAGCCCGCGCCGCCATCGGGCAGGAGCGCATCTGCGTGAACTGCGCCGGGGTGGCCTGGGCGGCGAAAACCGTGGATCGCGACGGCAAGCCGCATGATCCGGGAATGTTCGCGACCACCATCACCATCAACCTGATCGGCACCTTCAACGTCGCCAGCCAGGCCGCGGCGGGCATGAGCGCCGCCGCGCCGATCACTGGCGACGGCGAGCGCGGGCTGATCGTCAACACCGCCTCGGTCGCCGCCTATGACGGGCAGATCGGGCAGATCGCCTATGCGGCCTCCAAGGGCGGCATCGTCGCCATGACCCTGCCCATGGCGCGCGACCTGTCGCGCGCCGGGGTGCGGGTCTGCGCCATCGCGCCGGGGCTGTTCCTGACGCCGATGCTGAAGGGGCTGCCCGAGGACGTGCAGCAGGCGCTGGGCGCGCAGGTTCCGTTCCCGTCGCGATTGGGCGATCCGGCGGAATACGCGGCGCTGGTGGCCCATATGGCCGAAAATTCGATGCTGAACGGCGAGGTGGTGCGGCTGGACGGGGCGATCCGCATGGCGCCGAAGTGATGACTGCGCGCCCGGCCTAGCCTTGGCGGACCGGGCGCGCCTATGCTGCGCCGATGATCGGCATCCTGAAGAACCGCAGCTACGCGGCGCTGTTTTCGGCGCAGGTCGTGGCGTTGCTCGGAACCGGGCTGCTGACCGTGGCGCTGGGGCTGCTGGCCTTCGATCTGGCCGGCGAGAAGGCCGGGGTGGTGCTGGGCGCCGCCTATGCGATCAAGATGCTGGCCTATGTGGGGCTGGCGCCGCTGGCCAGCGCGCTGGCCGAGCGGTTGCCGCGCAAGGCGGTGCTGATCGGCGCTGACGCGGTGCGCGCCGGGGTGGCGCTGCTGCTGCCCTTCATCGATCAGGTCTGGCAGATCTACGCGCTGGTTTTCGTGCTGCAGGCGGCCTCGGCCACCTTCACGCCGGCGTTTCAGGCGACGATTCCCGACATCCTGCCCGAAGAGGCCGATTACACGCGGGCGCTGTCGCTGTCGCGCCTCGTCTATGACATCGAGAATCTGGTGAGCCCGGCGCTGGCGGGGCTGCTGCTGGCTGTCATCAGCTATCATTGGCTGTTCCTGGGCACGGTGGCGGGGTTCGCCGGATCGGCGCTGCTGGTCTGGGGGGCGGCGCTGCCGCCGCGCGCGCCGGGGGCGGGGCGGCGGTCCTTCGGCGACCGGCTGACCCGGGGCGCGCGGATCTATCTGGCGACGCCGCGGCTGCGCGGCTTGCTGGCGCTGACCCTGACGGCGGCGACGGCCAGCGCTTTCGTGCTGGTCAACACCGTGGTCATGGTGCGGATCGGCTACGGCGCGGGCGACGCGGCGGTGGCGGCGGCGCTGGCGGCCTATGGCGGGGGCTCGATGGCGGCGGCGCTGGCGATGCCGTGGCTGCTGGCGCGGGTCGGCGACCGCCTTGCGATGGCGGCGGCGGGGCTGGCGCTGGCGGCGCTGATGCTGGGGCTCGGAATGTGGATGCTGGTCGCGGGGCTGCCGGGCTGGGGCGGGTTTCTCGCGGCCTGGGCGGCGAGCGGGGCGTTGTATTCGGCGATCCTGACGCCCGCGGGGCGGCTGCTGCGCCGCTCGGCGCGGGCCGAGGACCGCAACGCGGTGTTCGCCGCGCAATTCGCGCTGTCCCATGTCTGCTGGCTGCTGACCTACCCCATCGCCGGGCTGGCGGGCGAGGCGTTGGGTCTGCCCGTGACGATGACGATCCTGGGGGTGGTGGCGCTGATCGGCGCGGCGGCGGCGCTGGCGCTGTGGCCGGCGGAGGATGACGGGGATCTGCCTGACGATCGACCCGACTTGCCTCCCGACCCGCCCCATATGCGGGCCGAAGCCTGAGGCGGCGCCCTAGATGGCGTTCATCGTCAGCAATTCATAGGTCGCCACCTTGTCGCCGTCCTGGTTGGTCAGCGCCACGTCCCAGCGCACCTCGCCATGGTCGTCGTTGCGCCGGGTCTTGCGTTTCACGGTCAGGCGCACGGCGATGCTGTCCCCCGGCGACACCGGCTTCAGGAACCGCAGCCGGTCAAGCCCGGTATTGGCCAGCACCGGGCCGGGATCGGGCTGCACGAACAGGCCGGCGGCGAAGCTCAGCAGCAGGTAGCCATGGGCGACGCGGCCGGGGAAGAAGGGGTTCGCCCTGGCCGCGTCCTCGTCCATATGGGCGTAGAAGGTGTCGCCGGTGAAATGGGCGAAGGCGTCGATGTCGTCGAGGGTGATTTTTCGCGCGGCGCTGCGCAGGGTCTCGCCGATTTGCAGATCGCCGAAGCGGCGGGTGAAGGGGTGGGCGCCGGTGGTGATTTCCGGCGCGCCGTCCAGCCAGTCGCCGCCGATCGCCGCCAGCATGCGCGGGCTGCCCTGAATGGCGGTGCGCTGCATGTAGTGGAGCGCGCCGCGCACGCCGCCCAGTTCTTCGCCGCCGCCGGCGCGCCCCGGCCCGCCATGCACCATGTGGGGCAGGGGGGCGCCGTGGCCCGTGGCCTCGCGCCCCGCGTCGCGATCGGCGAAATACAGGCGGCCGTGGAAGGCGCCGGCGCCCAGCGCCGCCTCGCGGGCGAAATCCGGGTCATGGGTGAACACCGAGGCCACCAGCGAACCGCCGCCGCGATTGGCCAGCGCCACCGCGTGACCGGGGTCGCGATAGCCCATCAGGGTCGCGACCGGGCCGAAGGCCTCGACCTCGTGCACCGCGCTTGCCGCGTCGGGATCGGCGCAGCGAAACAGCATCGGCGGCAGGAAGGCGCCGCGATCGGGGTCGGCGCCGTCAACGCGGAAATCGTCGGGATCGCCGAAGATGCGCTCGGCCTCGGCGCCGATGCGCGCGGCGCTGGCGAGCACGTCGGTTTTCTGCGCCGCGGAGGCCAGCGCGCCCATGCGGGTGGTTTCGCGCCTCGGGTCGCCGACCCGCACGCCGGCGAGGCGGGCGCAAAGCGCGTCGCTGAGCGCGTCGAGATGGGGTTCGGGGGCGATGACGCGGCGGATGGCGGTGCATTTCTGCCCCGCCTTGGTGGTCATTTCCGTGCAGATTTCCTTCACGAACAGGTCGAATTCGGGCGTGCCGGGGGCGGCGTCGGGGCCGAGGATCGACGCGTTCAGGCTGTCCTGTTCGGCGACGAAGCGCACCGAGCCGTCGAGGATCGCGTCCTTGCGCCTGAGCAGGGCGGCGGTGGCGGCGGAGCCGGTGAAGCCGACCACGTCCTGACAGGTCATGTGGTCGAGCAGGTCGCCGACGCCGCCGCAGATCAGCTGGATCGCGCCCGCGGGCAGGATGCCGCTGTCGAGCATGACGCGAAAGCAGGCCTCGGTCAGATACGAGGTTGCGGTGGCGGGCTTGACGATCGCCGGCATGCCGCCGAGGATCGCCGGGGCGAGCTTTTCAAGCATCCCCCAGACCGGGAAGTTGAAGGCGTTGATATGCACCGCCACGCCGTGCAGCGGGGTGCAGACATGGCGGCCCATGAAGGCGCCCGAACGCGACAGCTGTTCGACCTCGCCATCGAGATAGAGCTTTGCATCGGGCATCTCGCGCCGGCCCTTGGAGGCGTAGACGAACAGCGTGGCGATGCCGCCGTCGATGTCGATCATCGAATCGGCCTTCGTGGCGCCGGTCATGGCGCTGAGCGCGTAGAGCGGCTCGCGCCGCTCGTTCAGGTGCATGGCCAGCGCCTTGAGCATCCGGGCGCGGTCGTGGAAGGTGAGCGCGCGCAGCGCCGGGCCGCCTCTGGCGCGGGCGTGCTCGGCCATGGCGGCGAAATCGAGGTCATCGGTCCCGGCCTCGGCGATCACCTCGCCGGTGACGGCGGAGCGGATGGCGCGGGCGCCGGCGGGGGGGATCCATTCGCCGGCGGCGAAACTGTGCAGCTGCATGACGGTCATGGGGCGCTCGCGATTGGAGGGTCTCGGATACGGCGAATATTATTGACCGACCGGTCGGTTTATGCAAGATCTTTCCAGAAGGACGACGGGCGCGCCGCGTCGCAGCCGGGGAGGCGAAATTGTCGGACACCATACTTGCCGAACGCCGGGGCGCGGCGCTGATCCTGACGCTGAACCGGCCCGACAGGCTGAACGCCTTCACCGACGAGATGCACGGCGCGCTGCGCGATCAGCTGGCGCGCGCCGCCGAACCGGAGATCCGCGCGGTGCTGCTGACCGGCGCCGGGCGCGGGTTCTGCGCCGGGCAGGACCTGGGCGACCGCGATCCGTCGAAGATGCAGGGCCCGCCGGATCTGGGCGGCACGCTGGAAGAATTCTACAACCCGCTGATCCGCATGATCCGGGGGCTCGACAAGCCGGTGGTCTGCGCGGTCAACGGGGTCGCGGCGGGCGCCGGGGCCAATGTGGCGCTGGCCTGCGACATGGTGCTGGCGGCGCGCTCGGCGCGCTTCATCCAGGCGTTCTGCAAGCTGGGGCTGATCCCCGACGCCGGCGGCACCTGGGCGCTGACGCGCCGGCTGGGCGAGGCGCGGGCCAAGGGGCTGGCGCTGACCGGCATGCCGCTGGGCGCCGAGCAGGCCGAGGCATGGGGGCTGATCTGGCGCGCCGTCGACGACGACGCGCTGATGGGCGAGGCGCTGGCGCTGGTCGCGGGTTTCGCCGAAGGCCCCACCTATGGCTACGGGCTGACCAAACGGCTGATCCAGGCGGCGGGCGCCAACGATCTTGACGCGCAGCTCGACCTTGAACGCGACAGCCAGCGGCTGGCGGGGCGCTCGCCCGACTACGCGGAGGGCGTCGCCGCCTTCCTCGGCAAGCGAAAACCGGTTTTCAGCGGGAGAAGCCAATGACACCCGAAGCCATCGCGCGCAGATGCGCCGATCTGATGTGGGCCAGCGATGCGGCCAGCCAGGACATGGGCATGCGCATCGACAGGGTGGCGCCGGGCAGCGCCACCCTGTCGATGGTGGTCGAGGCGCGCCACGCCAACGGCCACAGCATCTGCCACGGCGGCTATATCTTCTCGCTCGCCGACAGCGCCTTCGCCTTCGCCTGCAACAGCCGCAACAAGCTGGCGGTGGCGCAGCACAATTCCATCACCTATCTGCGCCCGGGACAGATCGGCGAGCGCATGGTGGCCACCGCCGTCGAGATCGCCGTGAAGGGGCGCACCGGCATCTATGACGTGCTGGTCACCGTCGAGGGCGAGCCGATCGCCAGTTTCCGCGGCGTGTCGCGCATCGTCGAGGGCGAGCATTTCGCCGAGAGCCTGATCGACGCCAACGGCAACGCGGATGGGGACGAAAACGGGGGCGCGGGGGCATGAGCGAGGCGTTTCTGTGCGAGGGCGTGCGCACCCCCATCGGCCGTTTCGGCGGCGCGCTGGCCACGGTGCGGGCCGACGACCTGCTGGCGCATGCGATCCGCGAGGTCATGGCGCGGGCGCCGGGGCTGGACCCGGGCGCGATCGACGACGCGATCATGGGCTGCGCCAATCAGGCGGGCGAGGACAACCGCAACGTGGCCCGCATGGCGACCCTGCTCGCCGGGCTGCCCGACGGCGTGCCCGGCGCGACGGTGAACCGGCTGTGCGGCTCGGGGCTGGAGGCGATCGGGCAGGCGGCGCGCGCCATCCGCTGCGGCGAGGCGGATGTGGTGCTGGCCGGCGGGGTCGAGAGCATGACCCGCGCGCCTTTCGTCATGCCCAAGGCCGGGGCGGCGTTTTCGCGCGCCAACGCGGTCTATGACACGACCATGGGCTGGCGGTTCGTCAACCGGCTGATGAAGGATCAATACGGCGTCGAGTCCATGCCCGAGACGGCGGAGAACGTGGCGGAGGATTTCGGGATTTCGCGCGCGGATCAGGACGCCTTCGCGCTGCGCAGCCAGCGGCGCGCCGCCGCCGCGCAGGAAAGCGGGCGGCTGGCGCTGGAGATCGCCCCGGTGCGCGTGCAGCAGCGCCGGGGCGATCCGGCGATCTTTGCGCAGGACGAACATCTGCGCGCCACCTCGGCGGAAAAGCTGGCGGCGCTGCCGACGCCGTTCCGCAAGGGCGGCACGGTGACGGCGGGCAACGCCTCGGGCATCAATGACGGGGCGGCGGCGGTGATCGTGGCCTCGGGCGCGGCGGTGGAACGTCACGGGCTGGTCCCCATGGCGCGGATCGCCGGCATGGCCAGCGCCGGGGTCGCGCCGCGGATCATGGGCATCGGCCCGGCGCCGGCGACAAGGAAGCTGCTGGCGCGGCTGGGGCTCGGCATCGGCGACGTGGATCTGATCGAGCTGAACGAGGCGTTTGCGGCGCAGGGGCTGGCGGTGATGCGCGAATTGGGGCTGCCCGACGACGCGGCGCATGTGAATCCCAATGGCGGGGCCATCGCGCTGGGACATCCGCTGGGCATGTCCGGGGCGCGGCTGGCGCTGACCGCCGGGGTGGAGATGCGCGAGAGGGGCCATTCGCGGGCCCTGTGCACCATGTGCATCGGCGTCGGGCAGGGCATCGCGCTGATGCTGGAGAGGCCCTGAGCGGGCGCGGGGGCCGGGGGCGGCGTCGTGCGACGGGAATTCGACGAAAGCGGCTGGGACACACGCCGGGAGGACTTCATGAAGGATCTGACACCGAGCCGGGCCGATCTCGACCCCATCGAGATCGCCTCGCGCGACGAGATATCGGCTTTGCAGCTCGAGCGCATGAAATGGTCGCTGCGCCACGCCTATGACAACGTGCCGTTCTACCGCGCGAGCTTTGATGCGGCGGGGGCGCATCCCGACGACCTGACCTGCCTGGCGGATCTGGCGAAGTTTCCTTTCACCGCCAAGCAGGATCTGCGCGACAATTATCCGTTCGGCATGTTCGCCGTGCCGCGCGAACGGGTGGCGCGGATCCATGCGTCGTCCGGCACCACCGGCAAGCCGACCGTGGTGGGCTACACGAAGAACGATCTGGAGATCTGGGGCGACGTGGTGGCGCGATCGCTGCGGGCCTCGGGCACGCGCCCCGGCGACATCGTGCACAACGCCTATGGCTACGGGCTGTTCACCGGCGGGCTGGGGGCGCATTTCGGGGCCGAGAAGCTCGGCTGCACCGTGGTGCCGATCTCCGGCGGCATGACCCAGCGCCAGGTGACGCTGATCGAGGATTTCAAGCCGACGACGATCCTGGTGACGCCGTCGTATTTCCTGTCGATCCTCGACGAATACCGGGCGCGGGGGATCGATCCGCGCGACAGCTCGCTGCAGGTGGGAATTTTCGGGGCCGAACCCTGGACGGACGCCATGCGGCGCGAGATCGAGGAGGCCTTCGACATGCACGCGGTGGACATCTACGGGCTGTCGGAGGTGATGGGCCCCGGGGTCGCCAACGAATGCGTGGAGACCAAGGACGGGCTGCATGTCTGGGAGGATCATTTCTATCCCGAGATCATCAACCCCGAGACCGGCGCGCCGGTGGCCGACGGCGAGATGGGCGAACTGGTGTTCACGACGCTGACCAAGGAGGCGCTGCCGATCATCCGCTACCGCACCCGCGACCTCACCCGGCTGCTGCCGGGCACGGCGCGCAGCATGCGGCGCATGGAGAAGATCACCGGGCGTTCCGACGACATGATCATCCTGCGCGGGGTCAACGTGTTCCCGACCCAGATCGAGGAGCAGCTGATGAAGGTCGCGGGGCTGGCCCCGCATTACCAGATCGAGCTGACCCGCGAGGGGCGCATGGACCGCATGACCATCCATGTGGAGGCTTTGGCGGGGGCCGCGACCTCGGGCGATCGGGCGGTCAGCGGCAAGGCGCTGGCGGCGGCGATCAAGGGCGTGGTCGGGGTCACCGCCGCGGTGCGCGTCGCCGATCCCGGCGGGGTCGAGCGATCGGCCGGCAAGGCGCGGCGCGTGGTGGACAACCGGCCGAAGGGCTAGGGGTGGCGCGCTCTCGGGCCAGCGACTACGACGCCAAGCGCGCGGCGCTGCTGAAAGGCGCGGCGCGGGAATTCGCCGCGCATGGCTATGACCGCACGTCGATGAACGCGGTGGCGGCGGGGTGCGGCGTGTCCAAGGCGCTGCTGTACCACTATTACGCCTCCAAGGAGGCGCTGCTGTTCGACATCATCCATCGGCATCTCGGCGATCTGGTGGCGGCGGCGGCGGCGGCGGCGGATGAGGCGGCCGATCCGCGCGCGCGGCTCGGGGCGCTGGTGCTGGCGTTGCTGGAGGCCTATCGCGACGCGGATTCCGAGCACAAGGTGCAGCTCGACGCGCTCTCGGCGCTGCCCGAGCCGCTGCAGGCGCAGGTGCGCGCCCGCGAGCGCCGGCTGGTGACGCTGTTCGCCGAGTCGATCCGGGCGGCGCATCCGGGGCTGGACGAGGCGATGCTGAAACCCGCGACCATGAGCCTGTTCGGGATGCTGAACTGGTTCTACATGTGGTTCCGCGAGGGCGGGGCGCTGACCCGCGAGGCGTATGCGCGGATGGTGACGGCGATCTTTCTAGACGGGGTGCGCTCGCTGCGCTGACGGGCGCGCCCGTGGCCGGCGCCGCCAATGGCGGTGCGATCGGCGCGGCGGCGGCGAGCGGGGCGCCTGCGACGGCAGGCTCCGGATCGCGACCGCCCCGCGCATGCCGTGGCGTCCCGCAGCCATCCGGGATCGCCGCGCCAGGAAGCCGGGCCAGGAAGCCGGGCCGGGAAGCCGGGCCGGGCGGGGTCAGCCCAGCGAGGCGCGCACCTCGGCGCCGACCTTGCCGAAATCCATCTGCCCCGGGTATTTCGCCTTCAGCGCCCCCATCACCGCGCCCATGTCGCGGATCGAATGCGCCTTGGTCTGGGATATCGCCTCGGAGATCGCCTTGGCGACCTGCTGTTCGGACAGCGGCTTGGGCAGGAATTCGCGGATCACCGCGATCTCGTCGCGTTCGCGCTCGGCGAGTTCGAGGCGCCCGGCCTCTTCGTAGGCGCGGATCGATTCGTTGCGCTGTCGGATCATCTTGGCGAGGATCTGGGTGACCTCGGCGTCCGAAACCCCGCTGGCGCCGTCATCGGCGCCGCGCGCCTCGATGTCGCGATCCTTGATGGCTGCGGTGATCAGGCGGAGGGTCGAGAGCCGGGTGGCGTCCCGGGCTTTCATCGCCTCCTTGAGGGCGGCGGTGATGCGCTCGCGCATGGGGGCTTCCTGCGTTGCTTCGATCGAGGCAGTGACGTTACACGATGTCGGGCGAGTCGCCAATCCATGTTAAATTTCGGTTAACCATCGGGGCGAATTGATGTTTTTCCGAATCGCCCGCGGCGCTTGACGCGAGGCTCGCGCGCCTCTAGCTTCCGGCGAAATCCAACCGATCCGGGGTCCGCAGATGACCGTTTCCACCAGCGCCGCCGCGGGAGCCGCCGCCGCACCCGACCACGCGCCCGCCGCCCTGCCGGGCGGGCGGGCCACCGCCTGCATCGCGCTGGCCGACGGGTCGCTGTTCTACGGGCGCGGCTTTGGCGCGACCGGGGCCGCGATCGGCGAATTGTGCTTCAACACCGCCATGACCGGCTATCAGGAAATCATGACCGATCCCTCTTACGCCGGGCAGATCGTCACCTTCACCTTCCCCCATGTCGGCAACACCGGCGTGAATGCGCAGGATGAGGAATCCGCCGCGCCGGCGGCGCTGGGCATGGTGGTGAAATGGGACCCCACGGCGCCGTCGAACTGGCGCGCGAGCGGCGATTTGTCCGACTGGCTGGCCAGGCGCGGGCGCATCGGGGTCGGCGGCGTGGACACCCGTCGGCTGACCCGCGCCATCCGCCTGCACGGCGCGCCGCATGTGGCGGTCGAACACCGCCTGGACGGCGATTTCGACGCCGCGGCGCTGGTGGCCCGGGCGCGGGGGTTCGCCGGGCTGGAGGGCGCCGACCTCGCCGGGGACGTCACCTGCGCTCAATCCTATCGCTGGGACGAGATGCGCTGGGCCTGGCCCGACGGTTTCGCGCGCCGCGCGGCGCCGGGCCGGCGCGTGGTGGCGGTGGATTTCGGCGCCAAGCGCAACATCTTGCGCTGCCTCGCCTCGGCGGGCTGCGACGTGACCGTGCTGCCCGCGACCGCCTCGGCCGAGGAGGTGCTGGCCCATGATCCCGAGGGCGTGTTCCTGTCCAACGGCCCCGGCGACCCCGCGGCCACCGGGGTTTACGCCGTGCCGATGATCAAGGGCGTTCTGGCCGCCGACATCCCGGTGTTCGGCATCTGCCTGGGCCATCAGATGCTGGCGCTGGCGCTGGGCGCGCGCACGGTGAAGATGAGCCACGGCCATCACGGCGCCAACCATCCAGTCAAGGAACTGGCGACCGGCAAGGTGGAGATCACCTCGATGAATCACGGTTTCGCCGTGGATTCCCAAAGCCTTCCCGTCGGCGTCGAGGAAAGCCATGTTTCGCTGTTCGACGGCTCCAATTGCGGCATCCGCATGACCGGGCGGCCGGTGTTTTCGGTGCAGCATCACCCCGAGGCCAGCCCCGGCCCCCAGGACAGCTTTTACCTGTTCGAGCGCTTCGTCGATTTCATGGGCTGAGGCGCGGCGTTTACCGCCGGTTAACCGCGATTTCCTAGCCTGTGCGCGAACCTCACGGGAGCGCGGCCATGGCCATCGACAGCGCCCGACGGGCCCGCCCCCCCGAACCTCCGGTCCGGCTGGGCGAGATCCTGAAGGCCCGCAGGGCGATCACCGATCGCGATCTGCGCACGGCCCTGCGCCGGCAACGGCGCTGCTCGGCGCGGCTGGGCGAAATCCTGTCCGCCAACGGGCTGGCGCGGCCCGAGGCGGTGGCCTCGGCGCTGGCCCTGCAACGGGGGCTGGATTTCGTCGATCTGGACGCGACGCCGCCCATGCCGGGGCTGCTGAGGGACCGCGATCTCGACCATTGCCTGCGCCGCCGGGTCCTGCCCTGGCGGCTGGAGCAGGGACGCATGCTGCTGGCTTCGCCCGAGCCCGACGCGCTGGCGGGGGCCGAGCCGTTCCTGCGCCGGGCGCTGGGGCTGGCGCCGGATCAGCCCATCGCCATCGTCGGCTGCGCGCCGGACGCCTTCGACCGGCTGCTGGCGGCGCGATTCGCGCAGGCGCTGGCGCGGCGGGCCTCGCGCCGCACGCCGACCCGGCTGTCGGCGCGCGCGGTCACCGGGCTGGCGGCGCAGCTGCTGATCGGCGGCGTGCTGGTCGGGTCGCTGGCGGCGCTGGTCCTGGCGCCCGTCTACGCGATCTCGGCGCTGTTCGCGCTGGCGCTGCTGTTCAACATCCTCAATATCGGACTGCGGCTGGCGACCATGGCGCTGCCGCCGATCCGGTCGTTCCTGCCTTGCGCGCGCCTTGGAACGCGCGCCCGCAAGGCGGCGAAGGGCGCTGCGCCGGACCCGCGCGTGAAATCCCGCGCCGCGCCGTTGCCCCGGATCTCGATCATCGTCGCGCTGTATCGCGAACCGCGCATGGCGGAATCGCTTGTCGCGGCTCTGAAAAATCTCGACTACCCGCGCGAACGGCTGGAGGTGCTTCTGGCGCTGGAGGCCGACGACGAAGCGACCCGGATCGCCCTGGACGCGCAGGAACCGCCGCCCTGGATGCGCATCATCGTCACCCCCGAAGGCGGGCCGCGGACCAAGCCGCGCGCGCTCAACCACGCGCTGGATTTCGCCCGGGGCGAGATCATCGGGGTCTATGACGCCGAGGACCGTCCCGACCCCGACCAGCTGCTGAAGACCGCCGCCGCCTTCGAGGGCGCCACCGCGAAGCTGGCCTGCGTGCAGGCGCGGCTGGCGTTCCGCAACGAATCCGACGGCTGGATCGCGCGCTGCTTCGCGGTGGAATACGCCACCTGGTTCCACGTGATGCTGCCGGGCATGGCGCGGCTGGGCTTTCCGCTGCCGCTGGGGGGGACCTCGGTGTTCTTCCGCCGCGCGGCGCTGGAGCGCCTCGGCGCCTGGGACGCCCACAACGTCACCGAGGATGCGGATCTGGGCATCAGGCTGGCGCGCGCCGGCTACGTCACCGGCATCATCGACAGCGAGACCGCCGAGGAGGCCACCCGCACGGCGCTGGCATGGATCCGCCAGCGCTCGCGCTGGCAAAAAGGCTATCTGCTGACCTGGCTCACCCATATGCGCGCGCCGGCGCGGCTGTGGCGGGATCTGGGGATGGGGGGCTTTCTGGGGTTCCAGACGCTGTTTCTGGGCTCCGCCAGCGCCTTTCTGGCGCAGCCGCTGTTCTGGGCGGTGTGGATCTGGTGGCCGCTGGCGGGGCCGGTCTACGATTCGGCGTTGATGACGGGCGCGAGCGGGCTGGCGCTGAAGGCCGGGCTGCTGGCGGGGCAGGGGGTGGTGATCGCCTCCAGCCTGCTGGCGCTCCGGCGGGCCGGGCGGCGCGGCCTGACCCGCACGGCGCTGAGCCTGCCGCTCTACTGGCCGCTGGGCGCGGTGTCGGCGATCAAGTCGCTGATCGAGGCGGCGATCGCGCCGCGCTACTGGGACAAGACCGAACACGGGCAGGGCCGCGCCGCGGCCCCGGCGCCGCCAGACCCGACCGCCCCCTGAAACGCCGCGCCCGCCGCCTGGCCTTCCGCAGGGCGCCCGCGTCACGCGCCCGCGTCGGGCCCCGGGCCCGGCGCATTCAGTGGCCGCGCCGCCCGGTCCCCTCTCGGGGGGGCCGGGCGGCGGGGGCGCATCGTTGAATCCCGGCCGGACCCCGGCCTCGGGCTCAGATGCCGCCCATGGACAGGTACTTGATCTCGGTGAAGTCATCGATGCCGTATTTCGAACCCTCGCGCCCCAGCCCCGACTGCTTCACCCCGCCGAACGGCGCCACGGCCGAGGACGGCAGCGCGTCATTGACCCCGACGATGCCGTATTCCAGCGCCTCGGCGACGCGCCAGCAGCGCCCGATGTCGCGCGAATAGAAATAGGCGGCGAGGCCGAATTCGGTGTCGTTGGCCATCTCCACCACCTCGTCCTCGCCCGAAAACCGGAACAGCGGCGCCAGCGGCCCGAAGGTCTCCTCGCGCGCCACCTGCATGGCCTGGGTCACCCCGGTCACCACCGTGGGTTCGAAGAAACTGCCGCCCAGCGCATGGCGCTTGCCGCCGGCGACCACATGGGCGCCCTTGGCCAGCGCGTCGGCGAGATGCTCCTCTACCTTCTCCACCGCCGCGTCGTCGATCAGCGGGCCGGTGGTTATGCCGGCCTGCATGCCGTCGCCCACGGTCAGGGCCTCGGCCCTGGCGGTCAGGCGGGCGGCGAAATCGTCATAGACCGCGTCCTGCACGTAGATGCGGTTGGCGCAGATGCAGGTCTGCCCGGCGTTGCGGAATTTCGAGGCCATGGCGCCCTCGACCGCCGCGTCCAGATCCGCGTCGTCGAAGACGATGAAGGGCGCGTTGCCGCCCAGCTCCAGCCCCAGCTTCTTGATGTCGTGGCTGCACTGGCGCATCAGCACCCGGCCGACATCGGTCGAGCCGGTAAAAGTCAGCTTGCGCACCTTGGGGTTGGCGCAGATCTCGTTGCCGATGGCCGAGGCCGAGGACCCGCAGACCAGGTTGAACACCCCCTTGGGGAACCCGGCGCGTTCGGCCAGCACGGCGATGGCGGTGGCCGAAAGCGGCGTCAGCTTGGCCGGCTTGGCGACCACGGTGCAGCCCACCGCCAGCGCCGGGCCGATCTTGCGGGTGATCATCGCGGTGGGGAAATTCCACGGGGTGATCGAGGCGATCACCCCGATGGGCTGCTTGAGCACCACCGTGCGCTTGCCCGGGGCCACGGCGGGGATGGTGTCGCCATAGACCCGCTTGGCCTCCTCGGAAAACCAGCCGAGGAAGCTGGCGCCGTAGACCACCTCGCCGCGCGCCTCGGCGAAGGGCTTGCCCTGCTCGCAGGTGAGGATGGTCGCCAGGTCGTCGGCGTTCTCCAACATCAGGTCGTGCAGCTTCATCAGCAGCGCCGCGCGTTCCGAGGCCAGCAGCGCGGCGTAGGATTTCTGCGCCGCGTAGGCGGCGTCGATGGCGCGGCGGGTCTCCTCGGCGCCCAGATCCGCGACCTCGGCGAGGGTCTCGCCGGTGGCGGGGTTGGCGACCGGGAAGGTCTTGCCGCCGGGGCCGTCCACCCAGGCGCCGTCGATGAAGGACCGGCCGGTCAGCAGCGAGGGATCTTTGAGTTTCATCTGGGGGCTCCTCTGGATTCGGGTTGATCAATGTCTACAGGACCCGCGCCGCCGGGCGCAAACGACGTGTTGGCGCGCGGCGGCGCGGGGCTGGGGCGCGCGGCGCGGCGGGGCGCGCGCAAAGCAGCATTTGACTTGGCGCCGGCCATGCCGGACAAATCCCCGACCCCCGAGGGGACGAGGATTTGGGCGGCGCCGGGGCGATCGCCGCAACTGGAGGAGCGAGATGAAAAAGGTCTATGGATCCGCGGCCGAGGCGCTTGACGGCCTGCTGTTCAACGGCATGACCATCGCCGCCGGCGGCTTTGGCCTGTGCGGCATCCCGGAACTGCTGATCGCGGCGATCCGCGACGCGGGCGTCAAGGATCTCACCGTCGCCTCCAACAACGCCGGGGTCGATGATTTCGGGCTCGGGGTGCTGCTGCAGACCCGGCAGGTGAAGAAGATGATCTCCTCCTATGTGGGCGAGAACGCCGAATTCATGCGCCAGTTCCTGTCCGGCGAGCTGGAGCTGGAATTCAACCCGCAGGGCACGCTGGCCGAGCGCTTGCGCGCCGGGGGCGCCGGGATCCCGGGGTTCTATACGAAGACCGGCGTCGGCACGGTGATCGCCGAGGGCAAGGAGCACAAGGATTTCGACGGCGAGACCTATATCCTCGAACGCGGCATCGTCGCCGATCTGGCCATCGTCAAGGCCTGGAAGGGCGACGACATGGGCAATCTGATCTACCGCAAGACCGCGCGCAACTTCAATCCCAACGCCGCCACCGCCGGCAAGGTCTGCGTCGCCGAGGTCGAGGAGATCGTGCCCCGCGGCAGCCTGGATCCGGATCTGATCCACACGCCCGGCATCTACGTGACCCGGCTGATCGCCGGCGATCACCAGAAACGCATCGAGCAGCGCACCATCCGCGCCGCCTGAGCCGCGCCCCCGCGCGCCCCCTCTCGCCGGGCCGTCCCGGCGATGCGCGAAACACAGCTACCGGAGAAAAATCACATGCCCTGGGACCGCAATCAGATGGCCGCCCGCGCCGCGCAGGAACTGCATGACGGCTGGTACGTCAATCTCGGCATCGGCATCCCGACGCTGGTGAGCAATTTCATTCCCGACGGCGTCGACGTGACGCTGCAGTCGGAGAACGGCATGCTCGGCATGGGGCCGTTCCCCACCGAGGAGGAGATCGACGCCGACCTGATCAACGCCGGCAAGCAGACCATCACCGAACTGCAGCGGACCTCGTATTTTTCCTCCGCCGACAGCTTCGCGATGATCCGAGGCGGCAAGATCAACATGGCGATCCTCGGGGCCATGGAGGTGGCCGAGAACGGCGATCTGGCCAACTGGATGGTGCCGGGCAAGCTGGTCAAGGGCATGGGCGGGGCCATGGATCTGGTCGCCGGCGTCGGCCGGGTGGTGGTGCTGATGAGCCATGCGGACAAGCGCGGCAATTCCAAGCTGCTGCGCGAATGCACCCTGCCGCTGACCGGCAAGGGGGTGGTGGATCGCGTCATCACCGATCTGGGGGTGTTCGACGTGGTTCCGGGCGGGCTGAAGGTGGCGGAGATCGCCGAGGGCGTGGCGCTCGATCAGATCCGCGCCCGGACCGAGGCGGCGCTGGTCGACTAGCCGGGGGCGTCGGGCGGGGCCTGCGAATCGGCTGCGGCCCCCGGCGCGGACGGCGCGTCAGGGTTTCGTTAATCATTTTTGGGATTTTTCCTGATCGCCGGTGCTGGTCCAATCGCCCGGACGCGGTCGGCGGATCAGGCGCCCGGGCGCAGGTCGCAGGCCTCGCGCGGGCCCCTGGGCGGCGTGGCGCAGAGCGACCGCACGCCGTGGAAACTGGCCAGCACCTTGGCGACGTAGTCGCGGGTTTCGGCATAGGGCGGCACGCCCTTGTATTTCAGCACCGCGTTCTCGCCGGCGTTGTAGGCGGCCAGCGCCAGCAGCGCGTCGTCGTTGAACATCCTGAGCAAAACGTCGAGATAGGCGGCGCCGCCGGCGATGCTTTGGGCCGGGTCGTAGGCGTCCGACACCCCGAAGCGGCGGGCGGTGCCGGGCATCAGCTGCATGAGCCCGCGGGCGCCCGCGGGGCTCCTCGCCCTGGGGTCGCCGCCTGATTCGACTCCGATCACCGCAAGCAGCAAAGCCAGCGACACATTGGCATTGGCGACCGCCTTGGTTAACGCCGCGCCGTGCTCGCGGGCGACGCGCCGGGCGGCCTCGGGGCCGCCGAGCCCGGGCCAGGCGCCGGTGAATCTGGCGGCGTTGGCGGTCACGATCCGGTCGAGCCGGGCCGGGTCGGCGGCGGCGATCCCGGCGGCGACGTCCTTCCAGAACCAGGCGTAGCTCTGCGCCCGTCCGGGCAGGGCGCTGCTGGATGAGTTATTGAAAACGATACGTTTTTTTGCGCCCGGACGCGGTGGACGGACCCGGCGGAAGGTGAAATCGGCCTCCTGCGCTATGCTGCGGACGGGCAGGGGCGACAGCGGCGCGGGGGCGGCGAACAGAACGCAGATCACCAGGGCGGCACGGGCCAGACGCATTGCGGGACACTCCTGAAAACACACGGATAGGACAAAACCACGCGCTACATGAACGGAAACCAAACAAAGACCTTCTCGACGAGGCCGAAACCGGATAACATGAACAGAGTGGGTTCAGGTATGGCCGGATTATGGCCAAGAGACAGGTGGTTGAGTCTATGGTCGAAAACGTGTTGGCAACGCAAGGGCGGTTCCGCGAATGCGAGTCCGGCGCCGTGACCGTCGATTGGGTGGTGCTCACGGCCGGCGTGCTGCTGGCCTTCGTTCTGGCGGGAGAGCCGATATACGGCGTCATGGGCGGGCTCGTCGAGGAAGTGGCCAGCGAAATCGATGACATCAGCGTCGACCCCTTCAACTGATTCGGGCATGCGGGCGGCGTGACCCGGGAGTGAATGACAGGCGATTCGCCTGTGCGTTCGGTGAACACCCCGGTGAACTTCACAGTGATTCGGCGTCAAAACGGGCGTAAATCACGCTCGGACCCGCCGTCAATTCATGAAAATCCGCCGCATTGCGGCCCGATTCGAGCCGATAGCGCCCCGATTCGGAGCATTTTCTGCGATTCTCGAATTATCAAAATGAACGCAGAGTTAATTTTTCGGGTTTCTCGTTTGAAGTTTGCGCTTCTCTGTGTATAGTCAGTTCAGCTTCGGCCCGAGGGTTGCTTTTGTGTGGGGTTCCAAAGGCCAAGCTTGCAAGTGTCCGTTCATTCAAGTTGAGCGGTTGTTCAGGAGCCTGGGTGGGAGACCAGAAGCGCAGGCTTGGTGTTCTGGAGGGAAGAAATGAAGTTCTTTGCAAAAATCCGCGGCATGTTCGGAGACGAGTCCGGCGCCGTGACGGTGGACTGGGTCGTGTTGACCGCCGCCGTGGTGATCCTGTCGATCGGCGCCATCGCCGCGCTGGACACCAGCATCGATTCGCTCGTGGGCGAGATCAGCGCCGAACTGGATTACGACACCATCAAATCCGGCTCGGGCGGCTGAATCGTCTGAGATGACGTTGCGCGCCGCGCAACGCCCCAAGGTTCAACGGCCGCTCCTCAGCCTCGTCTGAGGGGCGGTCAATCGGTTCAGGGTGACCCCATGCGTATCATTGCCATTCTTGTCCTGCTGTTTGGCGCCGGCCTCGCCGGGGGCGCGGTCTATGTCATGTACGGCAAGTTCAAGGCGATGGAACTGCGCGCGCAGCGGGCGCCCAAGGTGCGCACCATCCCTCTGGTCAAGGTGGCGGTGGCCAAGTCGCTGCTGAAATACGGAGCGCCGATCACCGCCGATTCGGTGCGGCTGGTGGACTGGCCCAAGAACGCCGCCCCCGAAAACAGCTTTGATTCGATTGACAAGCTGTTCGTTGATGGCGCCAAGACCCGCACCGTGCTGCGGCGCATGGAGCCCAACGAGCCGATCCTCGCCTCAAAGGTCAGCGGTTTCGGCGAGCGCGCCACGGTGGCGGCGCTGCTGGACCCGGGCATGCTGGCCTACACGTTTTCGGTGGACGCGGTGGCCAGCGCCGGCGGCTTCATGCTGCCGGGCACGCGCATCGACGTGGTGCTGACGGTGGCGGACCGGATCCAGGGGCTGAAGACCTATTTCCTGATGCAGAACATCGAGGTGGTGGCGGTGGATCAGGACACCGACAAGGACCGGATCCAGGCGCGGGTGGCGCGCACCATCACCGTGCAGGCGACCCCGGATCAGGTGAAGCAGCTGACGCTGGCCCGCAATCTCGGCAAGATCTCGCTGGCGCTGCGCGGCTTCAATTCCACCGAAATGGCCAGCAACACGGCGATCAATCGGCAGACCCTGCTGGGCGACGAAATCGTGGTCGAGCCGGAGGCGCCGCCGGAGGTCGAGCGGAAGGTTCGCGTGCGCCGCGGGGGCAAGGCGGAGGCCGTGGCCGTCGAGTGATGAACGCTTCCTGAATGCTGCTCAAGCGCCTTCCCAAGGGCTTCTTCATAAACCGTTGATTGCTTGTGTTTATCTGGGAGCTTGGTAAAGTTCTCGGCAGTAATGCGCGTAGTGTATGGGTATTGCGCGCAGGCTTACCTCAGGGAGACTGAGTATGAAGGTGTTGCGTATCGCAGGCGTTGCCATGGCCATGATGGCGGCGCTCGCATCCGGAGAATCCGGAAAGGCGTCGGCGCAGTCCGGCGTGCTGAAAGTCGCGAGAGGCGCGGCGGCGCGGGACGTGTCGGTGAACGTGAACCGCGCGGTCGTGCTGGAAGCGGCGGAGGCCTTCGCGGAAGTGTCGGTCGCCAATCCGGGGATCGCCGACGTGGCGGCCCTGTCGAACAAGACCATATACATTCTGGGCAAGAAGGCGGGCCGCACCACGCTCACGCTGCTGGGCAACGGCGGGCGGCTGATCGCCAACGTGACGATTCGCGTCGCCCCCGATCTGGCGGAATTCAAGACCCGCCTGCGCGAAATCCTTCCCGGCGAACCGATCGAGGTGCGCACCGCCAATGACGGCGTGGTGCTGTCGGGCGTGGTCTCGGGCGTGGCCAAGCTGGCCCGCGCGGTGGAGCTGGCCGAGCGCTACGCGCCGGGCCGGGTCACCAACATGATGTCGGTGGGCGGCACCCAGCAGGTGATGCTGAAGGTGCGCTTCGCCGAGGTGCAGCGCAACGCCTCCAAGGAGCTCGGCTTCAACTGGTCGATCGGCTTTGGCGGCGGCAATTTCGGCGTCGATCTGGGCAGCGGCGACTATCTGCGCCCCGGCAACCTGCCCGGCACGCCGGTGGATGGCGGGCTCAGCACCGGCTACCGGTCGAGCTCGGGCTCCGACGGCATCCTGCGCCTGGGCTATTCGGCGGGCGGCTTCATCGCCAACGTCGCCATCGACGCCATGGAGGGCAAGGGGCTGGCGCGCACGCTGGCCGAACCCAATCTGATCGCGCTGTCGGGCGACGCGGCGTCGTTCCTGGCCGGCGGGTTCTACCCGATCCCGGTGGCCGATTCCGACGGGCAGATCTCCATCGACTACCGCCCCTTCGGCGTGTCGCTGGCCTTCACCCCGACGGTGGTGGACGACGATCTGATCAATATCGAGATGACCGCTGAGAGCAGCGCCATCGACGCCTCGATCGTCGTGCAGGGCAACGGCATCGCCTATAACGGCTTCTCCACCCGGCGGGCCGAGACCACGGTGGAGCTGCGCGACGGGCAGAGTTTCGCCATCGCCGGGCTGCTGCAGGACAGTTTCGTCGACAACGCCAACCAGATCCCCTGGCTTGGCGACGTGCCGGTGCTGGGCGCGTTGTTTCGCAGCACCGATTTCCAGCGCCGCCAGACCGAGCTGGTGATCATCGTCACCGTGCATCTGGTGACGCCGACCACCGAGGACGCGCTCAGCCTGCCGACCGACCGGATCAAGATCCCCAGTGAAGCTGAGCTGTTCCTGTTCGGAAAGATGGAAGGAGACCCCGCGATGCGCGAGGTCGCCGGCCAGAATTTCGAAGGGTCCTACGGCTATGTGATGGAGTGAGCAGAGTGTCGCGTATGCATATCATCCTTTCGTTCGCAGCCGCCGGCTTGCTTGGCGCCTGCAGCGACCGCGCGGCGGGCTACATGCCCGGCGAAGCCGATTTCGGCGCCGCGCATCAGTCGAACATCATCACCCACGCCGCCTACGCCTATGCGGACAGGCGGTTGGTGGCGCTGTCCGACAAGTTCCGCCGCGAGGCGACCGACACGGTGAATTTCGCCTTCAACGGATCGACCCTCGACGCCGAGGCGCGCCGGACCCTCGACGCCCAGGCGGCGTGGCTGAAGGCCAACCCCACCGTGCGCATGCGGATCTACGGGCACACCGACAAGGTGGGGCCGGATTCCTACAACAGCCGGCTCGGCTTGCGCCGGGCCCGGGCGGCGGTGCGCTATCTGTCGGGCAAGGGCGTGGCGCGCAACCGGCTCGACGCGGTGGAGAGCCGCGGCGAAAGCGAGCCGCTGATCGACACCGAGGAACGCGAGCGCCGCAACCGGCGCGCGGTCACGGTGGTTCAGGGCTTCGCGCAGGGTTATGTGGGCGATGGCATGGACGGCAAGCGGGCGGCGCTGGGCTACAAGGAATACATCTGGGACGAGCTGGAGGCGGCTCAGGCCGTGAAGCTCGCCGGCGGCCAGTAGCGAGGACCGATAAAGCGTGCGGTCGGCGCCGCGGCGCCGACCCGAAATGCGTAGCGTGCGCCGTCGCGCCGCGCGTCCGCTGATCCGCCCCGCGTCGCCGGCCCGCCAGCGGACCGGAAACGGGGCGAAAGGGCGCGCGTCGCGGCAGGATTTGATGAGGAGTCGTGCGTCCATGCCTGGACAGCAGCGAAGGCGGGCCGGGGCGGGTCCCGGAGCGCCGGGCCCCCTGCAGGAGCGGACATCCGACGGGTCGCCTGAGCGGGGCCCTGGCCGGGCGATCGGGCGGAAGGCCGGCCGGGCGCCGGGCGTCGCGGGACAGCGCCGCCGTCTCCATGCTATCATCGTCGACCGAGCCGGCCGCGCCGCGGGGGGTGCGGGCGGGGGCGCGATCGCCGCGCCGGGCGCGGCCCGGCGCGAACCGCATCGCGGCCCGGATCAAGGCCCCGATCAAGGCCCGAACCAAGGCCCGAACCATGGACCGCGTCGCGGCCCGCGCCCGCGCGGCGATGTGCGAAACACTGAAAGAAGAAGGCCCTAAGCATGCAGTTGCGCAGACTCAAGCCCAAACCGGTGGAACTGTTCGCGGTGGCGGACAATTTCGCGGTGTTCCAGGGCATCGGCGAGGAGCTGGACGCGGAGTTCGCCGATGAGGCCTGGGCGCCCATAGGCTTTGCGGAAATGCGCAAGCTGCTGGCCACCGGCGCGCCGGACACGCTGGAATTCGTGCTGCTGGGCGTGGACAGCGCCGACGAGGGCCGCCTGAAGGAGGTCGCGACCCTGGTGGCCACCGTCAAGGCCGCGAAATTGCCGCTGATCCTGCTGGCCAAGGACATCAGCCCCGCCGCCACCCACGCGCTGCTGCGCGCCGGCGCCGATGATTTCCTGCCCTACCCGGCCCCCGAGGACGCGCTGACCGAATGCCTGGAGCGCGTGCGCAACCGCGCCGCCGGCCTTGGCGCCGAGGCCGGCGAGGGCAAGGGGCGCGGGCGGCGCGGCGTGGTGCTGCCGGTCTACGGGGTTTCGGGCGGGGTCGGATCCTCCACCTTCGCCGCAAATCTGGCCTGGGAGCTGGCGATCGAGACCAGAAAATCCAACAAGCGGGTCTGCGTGATGGATTTCGATTTCCAGTACGGGTCGATTTCGACCTATCTGGACCTGCCGCGCATGGAGGCGATCTACGAACTGGTCTCGGAAAGCGATTCCATGGACCATGACGGCCTGGCCTCGGCGCTCACCAGCTACAAGAAGCGCCTCGCGGTGCTGACCGCGCCCATGGACGCGCTGCCGCTGGACATCATCGGCCCCGAGGATGTGAAGAAGCTGCTCGGCCTGGCCACCCATTCCTACGATTTCGTGGTCGTGGACATGCCCACGACCCTGACCCACTGGACCGAGACGGTGCTGCACGTGGCCGAGACCTTTTTCGTGCTGATGGAGATCGACATGCGCTCGGCGCAGAACATGCTGCGGTTCCTGCGCGCGCTCCGGGCCGAGGACCTGCCGCTGGAAAAGCTCGATTTCATCATGAACCGGGCCCCGAGCTTCACCGACATGGGCGGCAAGGCGCGGGTCAAGCGCATGGCCGAGAGCCTGGGCATCGACTACGCGATCATGCTGCCCGACGGCGGCAAGGCGGTGTCCCAGGCCTGCGATCAGGGCGCGCCGCTTGAAACCAGCGCGCGCTCCAACCCGCTGCGCAAGGAAATTCGCAAGGTGGCGAAATCCATCTCCGACTCCGTTGAAACCGCGCAGGCCGCGATCGCCTAGCCGCCGAAGGGACCCGGATGTTCAAGCGTTACCAGAAACCCGCCGCCGCGCCGCCGCCGCCGCCGATTCAGAAGCCCAAGGCGGCGACGAGCGAGCCCGGCAAGCGCGTGCGTCGCCCCGAGGCGGCGGCGGCGGAGTCCGGCGGGGAAAGCCGCGACAGCAAGCGCCGCCAGCGGCTGCTCAGCGTCAAGGTCGACCTGCATCGCCGGCTGCTGGAGACGCTCAATCTGGCGATCATCGACAAGGTGCCCGAGCCGGAGCTGCGCCGCGAGGTCGCCGCCATCACCCGCGAGGGGCTGCGCGACATGGGCATGGTGCTGAACGCGCAGGAGGCCGAGCAGCTTACGTCCGAACTGATGGACGAGGTCACCGGGCTCGGCCCGCTCGAACCCCTGCTGAAGGACGATTCGATCAATGACATCCTGGTCAACGGCCATGCGCAGGTGTTCGTGGAGCGCGACGGCAAGCTCGAGCTCACCGAGGTGGAGTTCAAGGACAACAAGCACCTGCTGCGGGTGATCGACAAGATCGTGTCCGCCGTCGGGCGGCGCGTCGACGAAAGCCAGCCCTGGGTGGATGCGCGGCTCGCCGACGGGTCGCGCGTCAACGCGCTGGTGCCGCCCTGCGCGGTGGACGGGCCGCTGCTGTCGATCCGCAAATTCTCCAAGGAGCCGCTGTCGATCGACAAGCTGATCGCCTTTGGCGCCTTCACCGAGGAAATGGCCGCCTATCTGCAGGCGATCGTCTCCACCCGGCTGAACGTGCTGGTGTCCGGAGGCACCGGGTCGGGCAAGACCACCACGCTGAACGCGCTGTCGAGCTTCATCGACAACAACGAGCGCATCGTCACCATCGAGGACACCGCGGAGCTGCAGCTCCAGCAGACCCATGTGGGTCGCATGGAGAGCCGCCCCCCCAACGTGGAGGGCAAGGGCGAGGTCAGCCAGCGCGACCTGCTGAAGAACGCCCTGCGCATGCGCCCCGACCGCATCATCGTCGGCGAGACCCGCGGCGCCGAGGTGCTCGACATGCTGCAGGCCATGAACACCGGCCATGACGGGTCCATGACCACCATCCACGCCAATTCGGCGCGCGACGCGGTGGGGCGCATCGAGAACATGATGCTGATGTCCGGGGTCGAGATCCCGCTGCGCGCCACGCGGTCGCAGATCGCCTCGGCGATCAACGTCATCGTGCAGGTTTCGCGCCTGTCGGACGGGTCGCGGCGCATGGTGTCGCTGTCGGAGATCACCGGCATGGAGGGCGAAGTGGTCTCCATGCAGGAGATCTTCAAGTTTCAGCGCGAAGGTATGGACGAGAACGGGCGCATCACCGGCGGTTTCTACGCCACCGGCATAAGGTCGACCTTCGCCGACCGATTCGAGCAATGGGGCTATCGTTTGCCCAACGATATCTACAAGCCCAACCGACGACTGGGATAACCGCATGTCCATCGAGCCGCTCATCTTCGCCTTCATCTTCATCGGGGTTCTCCTGATCGTCGAGGGCATCTACCTGCTGGCCTTCGGCAGTTCGGCGCGGCGCGCCAGCAAGGTGAACCGCCGCCTGCAGCTGCTGGAGAAGGGCGAGGACCCCGAGGACGTGCTGACGCAGCTGCGCAAGGAGCGCGAGCAGCATCTGGGGTTCAATTCGATCCCGCTGATGTCGCCGCTGTTCGAACGCGCGGCGCAGGCCAACATCCCGTGGTCGCCGGTGACCATCAGCGGCATCATGGTGGGCGCCATGGCGCTGGTCTTCGTGCTGCTGACATATTTTTCCACCGCCGCCGCGCCGGTGCGCGCGCTGGTGGCCGTGGCCATGGGCTACGGGGTGATGTTCATCTGGCTGCGCAACCGCGCCAAGAAGCGCATCGCGCTGTTCGAGGAGCAGCTGCCCGACGCCATCGAACTGATGGTGCGCTCGCTTCGCATCGGCCATCCCATGTCCTCGGCGATCGCCATCGTGGCGCAGGAGATGCAGGACCCGCTGGGCACCGAATTCGGCATCATCGCCGACGAGAGCACCTACGGCATGGACATCACCGAATCGCTGACCCGGCTGGCCGAAAGGGTGGCGGTGCAGGATCTGCGCTTTCTGGCGGTGGCGGTGATGATCCAGAGCCAGTCGGGCGGCAACCTGGCGGAGATCCTCGAAGGGCTGTCCACCGTCGTGCGCTCGCGCTTCAAGCTGTTTCGCAAGATCAAGGCGATCACCGCGGAGGCCCGCTGGTCGGGCTGGTTCCTGTCCATGTTCCCGATCATGGCGCTGATCATGGTGCAGCTGATCCGCCCCAACTACTATGACGGGGTGATCGATCATCCCATGTTCGTGCCGGCGTCGATTGCCGTGGCGGTGATGTTGATCATCAACATCCTGTTCATGCGCATGATGGTCAATATCAAGGTCTAGGGGGGGCGCGCGTGACACAGCCCCCCCGATACGCCGCGCGAAGATGCGGCTGGCGCGGATCCGCGCGCCGCGCGATCGGCGTCGCGGCGGCCGGCCCGGCGGCGGCGCTGGCCTCTGCCGGCGCGGCGCTGGCCCAGCAGGCGGGCGAGGCGGTCGCGGGGGCCGTGGCGGCGCAGCCGCTGCTGGCGCCGGCCTCTCGGGTCACGGTGATCGACCGGGGCATCGGCTTTCTCACCGAGACCTTCGGGCCGCTGGGCCCGGTCTATGCGCTGGCGGCGGTGGCGGCCTTCCTGATCGCCTCGGCGACGCCGCTGCTGCTGAAGAAGAAGGCCGACCCGATCGACAAGCTCGGGCGCCCGCGCACCAACCGCGCCAACCCCAAATCCCGCGCCGAGCAGGTGCAGAAGCTGCGCTACGACACCGGGTCGGGCAAGCTTGACGCGCTGGCGCCGTATCTGGAGCCCAAGGACGAGAAGGAACTCGGCACCATCCGCCAGACCCTGCTGCAGGCCGGCTACCGGTCGCGCGGGGCGGTGCGCACCTTCTATCTGGCGCGCGGGCTCGGGGCGATCACGCTCACCCTGTTCGCGGTGATCTATCTGGGCCTGCGCGATCAGCAGGTGGAGATGACCACCTATCTGATGGTCGCCGGCGGGGCCATGGGGCTGGGCTATCTGGCCCCCAACTACTGGGTGACGCGGCGCAAGCAGGGCCGCCAGGAGGAGATCGGCGACGGGTTCCCCGACGCGCTGGACCTGATGCTGATCTGCGTCGAGGCCGGGCAGTCGCTGGACCAGTCGCTGATGCGGGTCTCGGCGGAGATCAAGCACGCCCACGGCGCGCTGTCGGAGGAATTCGAGATCATCTCGGTGGAGATGCGCGCCGGCAAGGACCGCGCCGCGGTGCTGCGCGATTTCGCCAACCGCTCCGGCGTCAACGACATTTCAAGCTTCGTGACGGTGCTGATCCAGTCCGCCACCTTCGGCACCTCGGTGGCCGAGGCGCTGCGGGTCTACGCCGCGGAAATGCGCGACAAGCGCCTGATGCGGGCCGAGGAAAAGGCCAACGTGCTGCCCACCAAGCTGACGCTGGGCACCATGTTCTTCACCGTGCCGCCGCTGATGCTGATCCTGATCGGCCCGTCGATCATCGACATCATCGGCGCGCTGTCGGGGTTCAACAAGTGACCGGCGCCGATTCGGGGCGCGGCCCCCGGGCGTTGGCCCGCAGCGTTGTCGCGGCGCTCGCCGCCATGACGGCGCTGGCGGGCTGCGAGGCCGGGCGCGGCGTCGACCTCGCCGCCGCCGCCGGCGGCCCGCCGGATCTGGCGCGCCCGCCCAGCGGGGTCAGCGCCTCGCAATACGGGATGCGGCTGCTCAACGACAACCAGCCGGACCTGGCGCTGAAGGCCTTCGGCATCGCCATGGTCAAGGAGGGCGCCTCGCTGCAAACCCTGGCCGGGATCGGCGCCGCCAATGTCAGGCTCGGGCGGCTGCGCCAGGCGCGCAAGATCCTGATCCGCGCCAACGAGATCTACCCGGACAGCCCGGTGCTGCGCAACAATCTCGGCGTCGTGCTCTACGATCTTCGCGACTACGAGAGCGCCCGCCAGCAGTTCCGGATCGCCTTCGCCCTGTCGGACGGCGCGGAGGCGGAGATCGAGCACAATATCGGCATCGCCCAGAACGGCGTCGCCCGCATGGAGGCGCTGCAGCCCCGCCCGGTGTTTTCCCCCTACACGGTCGTGCCGCTGGGCTACGGCCAGTTCTTTCTGCTCAAGCAAGGAGAGGCGTCCCTATGAGCTCCACCGTGCGCATCCCCGCCCGTCCCGCCATCCGGCGTCTGGCCGCGCCGCGGGGCTCGACGATCCGGCTGCTGCTGGCGCTGGCCGGGGTCCCGGCGCTTGCGGCCTGCGGCGGGCATGTCACCGAGGAGGACAAGGCGGTTGACCTGCGCACCAACGCCATCGACGAGCTGAACCTCAACGACATCATGCTCACGGTCGCCGATCCCGGCGACGCGGTGACCTATTTTCGCGACGCGCTGGGGCGCGAGCCCGATCGCGTCGACCTGCAGCGCGGCTACGCCTATTCGCTGATGCGCGACAAGAAATATCCCGAGGCGCGGCTGGCCTTCCGGACGCTGGTCGACAGCGGCGCGGCCGAGAACGCGGACCGGGTGGAATACGCCCTGACCCTGGCGCGGCTCGATCAATGGGACGATGTGGGCGCCCAGCTCGGCGCGCTGCCCAGCAGCTATGTGAGCGCGCGCCAGCTGCTCATCGAGGGCATGCTGTCGGATTCGCGCGGCGAGTGGGACCGCTCGGACCAGTATTACGAAAAGGCCCGCTCCATGACCACGCAGCCGGCGCCGATCTACAACAACTGGGGCGTGTCGAAGATGGCGCGCGGCGACATGAAGGGCGCGGAGGCGGCCTTCGAGCAGGCCATAAACTATGATCCCAACATGTTCAGCGCCAAGAACAATCTGGCGATTTCCTACGGGCTGCAGAAACAGTATCGCCTGCCGCTGGTGTCGCTGAGCGAGGAGGAGCGGGCGATCCTGCTGCACAACCTGGCGATCATCGCGCTGCGCCAGGGCGACAAGGGCGTGGCGGTTGGGCTGCTGACCCAGGCGGTGGAGACCCACCCCCGCTATTTCGCCGCCGCCGCGGACAAGCTGAAGGCGCTGGAAAAGGTGGCGAGCAACTGATCGGCCGGCGGGCGGCAAGCGGACCCGTCGCGCCATGATCGCGCAGACCGGAGTTTCGGCCGAGCTGGCGGCGCTGATCGCGGCGGCGCCGTTCATGCTGGGCGCGATCTGGTGGGATCTGCGCCAGATGCGCCTGCCCAACTGGCTGACCCTGTCGGCGGCGCTGGCGTTTCTGGCCTACGGGGCGCTGTTCCTGGACTGGAGCGATTGCGGCTGGCGGCTTCTGGGCGGCTTGCTGGTGCTGGCGGTCAGCATGGCGATGTTCTTCACCGGGCGCATGGGCGGGGGCGACGGCAAGCTGCTGGCGGCCTCGGCGCTGTATGTGCCGGCGGGCGACGCGGCGCCGGCGATGATGCTGCTGTCCTTCTGGCTGCTGAGCGGCTACGGCGCGATCTGGCTGCTGCGTTCGCTGCTTCGCGGCCGGGCGACGACGGGGTGGGCGGCGCTGGCCCCCGGGGCGCGCTATCCCATGGGGGTGTCGATCGGCGCGGCGATGATCTCGTATCTGGCGCTGCGGGTCTGGGTCGCCGGCTAGGGCCTTGCGGCGCGACCCTGAAGCCCGATCAGGGGGACGTGCGTTCGAAAATCACCCAGTCGGGGGTTTCGAGCGCCGCCCGCACGGGGATCCGCGCGGCGGCGATTTCATCGAGCACCGCGTTGCGGCCCTTGACGTTGGCGGGGCAGCGCGGGACCGCGAGCAGGTCCATCTCGACCAGTTCCACGCCCAGCGGGGCGTAGCGCCAGATCTGCGCGCCGCGCTGCATCGGCGCGCCGGCGATCAGCCAGACCGGGTTGGTGAGGTCGGCGGTCAGCACCTTGCGGCCCTTCAGCGCCGGGTCCGCGGCGATCATGGCGCCGACCTCGTAGACCAGCGCTTCGTATCCCACCGCCGCGGCGCAGTCGGGAAAGCGCTTGCCGGCGAAGCGGCGCGGGCCGGATCGCGGGTCGGCGGGCTTGACGGGCGGCGATGCGCCGGGAGGGGCGGACAGGGTCGGATCCGGGGCCAGCGCCGCGGTGGGCGCGATGCCGCGGGCGTTGCCGCGCTGATCCTCGAAATACAGGTTCGGCGCGCCCTGCGCCGCGAACAGCGCCGCCTTGCCCTCGCCGCGGGCGCTCCAGCCGCCGAACAGGCTGCGCTCCAGCGTCATCAGGCCGGGCAGCTGCAGGAAGGCCAGGCCGATGGCCAGCACGCGCAGCGCCGCGGGCGCCGGGAGCCCGAAGGCGCGGGCCTTGCCGGAGGCGCGCTGCGCCAGCGCCAGCAGCAGCGGCGCCGCCGCCAGCGCGCCGGTCAGGTGATTGCCGAAATTCTGCCAGGCGATGAGCAGCAGCGCCGCGGTCGCGGCGGCCCAGATCAGCGCCTCGCGCCGCAATCCGGCGCGCAGCAGGATCAGCGCGGCGATGATCATGGCGATGGTGACCGGCGCGGCGTCGGGGGCCGCCGCCAGCTGGGCGAGGGGCTTGCCCGGCGCGGGGCGGACATCGGAGTTCAGCACCGTCCAGAGATCGGCCCAATAGGCCGTGACCGCGCCGGCCCAGGCGGCGGGTCCGGTTTCGGGCGCTGCGCAGAGCGCCGCGATCGCGATCATCAGCAGGGTCGCGAAAACCAGGCTCAGCCCCGCCGCCCGCCAGCGCCGGAAGGCGAGCGCCCAGAGCAGCCAGACCGGAGCCAGCATCGCCGCGTAGGTGATCTTCATGAAGATCAGCGCGGCGCCGAGCCCGCCGATGACCAGCGCGTCGCCCAGGTCGATCGACAGGTCGGGCCGCCGCGCGCCGGCCGCGCCGCGCGGCGCCAGGATCAGGATCGGGATCGCCAGCATGAACCCCGCCCAGCCCCAGCGGTTGTAATGCATGGCGTAGCTCAGCCCGTCGGAATCCGGGGCCCAGACCATGGCGGCGGCGAGGGTCATGGCGCTGGCCCCGAGCGCCAGCGCCTGGCCGAAGCTCAGCCGCGTCGCCGCCAGCCACAGGGTCAGCGGCGCGCAGAGCGCCATGATGGTGAGATTGGCCAGCGCGAAGGCCTGCGCCGGCGGCGCGCCCCACATGGTGATCGGCAGAAAGGCCAGCGTGCCCAGCGGCGTGGCGAAGTCCTGATGCGCCCGCTCGCCCGCCGCGATGCGCGCCAGCGCGTCCAGCATGTGCAGCACGTCGGCTTCCATCTTGGTCATCAGCAGCGCGCCGGGGCCCAGCAGCACGGCGGCCTGGATCGCGCCGAACAGCGCCAGCAGCAGCGCGAGCTGCGCAAGCCGGGACGCGGGGCGCGGGGCTTGGACCGGCGTTGGACCGGGGGTTGGGCTGGGATTTGGGCTGGGATTTGGGCTGGGGCGCGCGCCGCCGTCGGCCGGGGGCGCCACGGGGGCGACGAGGGGGTCAAAGCTGTTCATGGCGACTCATCCGCAACGCTACGCAGGCCTGTTTGATTTCTAGCGGATTTCGTGGCGCGCCGCGGCTTAATTTTCTGTTCATATAGCTTTGCGAATTGCGCAGCGCGCGGGGGCGGCGTCACGGGCCAGGGGCTCACCCTTCGGTGGCCGGCATGGCGCCGATCTGCCAGCCGAGGAAACCGGCGACCCGGTTGAGGCCTCGGGTGAAGCCGGCGACGGCGGGGGCCGCAAGCGTCAGCGCAAGGAACGACCAGCCGACAACCGCAGCCCAGAGGCCGAGCGGCGCCCAGAGGAATCGCCGTGACGTCACGGGCGCGCCTGCATGGGGAAAGTCTGGGGCGTCATGGCGGTCTCTCTGAACCTGGCCGGCGGCGGCGGAGCGGATGCGCCGTTCAGCATAGGCGATCGCGGCGCGGCGCGCAAAATCGCGGCTAACGCGTTGGGGTTCCTTGGGATGGAGGGGGTCGGGATGGCGGCGTCTGGGCGAGGATGGTCCATTGGCCTTCACGCGCGACGCGCCGCCATGGGGCGGCCATGGCCTCGGCCTCGCGCAGGATCGCCTCGCGCGCCGCCGGCGATCGCGGGCAGTCGGGGATGGCGAGCAGCGCCGCGCCGGCCAGCGCCGGGCCGAGGGGGCCGTAACGCCAGAGCTGCGCGCCGCGCTGCATGGGCGCGCCCGCATAGGCCCAGACCGGGTTCACCACATCCGCCGTGGTCACGGTTTTCCCCGCAAGGTCGGGACGCGCGCGCAGCATGGCGGCGAGCGCCAGCGTCGCCGGGACGATGCCGTAGCCCTGATCGCAGGCGGGGAAATCCTGCCCGAAGGCCCGTGTCGGCGGCGCGGCGGGCAGGCGGGTCCAGCCTGCGGGGTCGGCGGGTTCGAAACGGATGTCGAGGACGCCATGGGATGCGAGCGCAGGGCGCAGGCGATCGCCCATGCGCCAGGCGACGAGCAGGCTGGCCTGCGCCGCCAGCAGCGCCGGCAGCGCCAGCGCCGCCAGTCCGGCGGCGAGCATGGGGGCGAGCATTGCGGCGCGCGACGGCGCGCGCCCCGGGTCGCGACGCGCCGCCAGCCCGTCGGCGATGCGCGCCGCCAGCGCCCAGAGCATGGCGGGCGCGGCGATCATCCCGGTCAGTCCGTTGCCGGCGTTCTGCCAGGCGAGCAGGATGAGCGCGACGGTCATCGCCGCCCAGAGCGTCGCCTCGCGGCGCAGCCCGGCGCGCCACAGCAGCGCCGCCGCCGCCGTCAGCGCCAATGTCGCCGGCGCCTGCGCGGGCGAAAACGCCGTCTGGAACAGGGTCATGCCGGGCCAGGGCCGGGCCCCGGACCGCGCCGCCGCGGCGAGGTCCCCGACATAGCCGGTCATGGTCTCGACGCCGCCGAACGCCATGCCCAGCGCCAGCGCCGCAGCGATGCCGGAAGCCGCGGCGACGCCGGCCGCCCGCCTGCGCCGGAACGCCAGCAGCCAGACCAGCCACAGCCCCGCCAGCGCTGCGGCGAAGGTGATTTTCAGCCACAGCAGCAGGGCGCCGGTCAGCCCCAGCGCCAGCCCGTCGATCCAGTCGGCGCGGCTTTTTGCAATGGCGGTCGCGCGGCATTCCGGCACGGCGCGCTGTCCGGACTCCGCCCTGCGCCCAGTCGCAAGACCCGCGCCCGGCGGCATGACCAGCAGGGGCAGCAGCGGCGTGAACAGCGCCCAGCTCCAGCGATTGTAGTGGGGCGCGAGGCTGGCGCCGGATCCGCCGCCGCTCCACAGCCAGGCCAGCGCGGTCAGCATCGCCCCGGCGCCCAGCAGGAAGGCCGCGGCCGGTCGCATGCGGCTGGCGGCGAGCCACAGCGTCAGCAGCCCGGCCGCCGCCGCCATTGCGGCGTTGCCTGCCGCCACCGCCATGCCCCAGCCGGGTTCGGCCCCCAGCGCCCGGCCGAGCCGCGCCAGCGCCGCCGGGGCCTCGAAGGCGAGCGCCCCCACCGGCGTGGAAAAATCCGCATGCGCCCGCTGGCCCGCCGCGATCCGCGCCAGCCCGTCGAGCAGGTGCAGCGCGTCGACCGGGGTCTTGGTGACCGGCGCGAAGCCGGGCGCGAACAGCAATGCGGCCTCGAAGGCGGCGAATGCCAGCAGCGTCGCCGCCAGCCCGCCCATGCGCCCTGTTGCGCCTGTCTTGCCGGTCACCGCCAATCGCCCTCCCTTGCGCGCGCCAGTCGCGGCGGCCGCCCGCGCCCGCCCTGTCGCGCCGGCGGCATTGCCGCGCATTCGATTCAAACTAGGCGCGCGCGGCGGGACTGTCATGCGCCTTGGCCCTTGCGCGCGGCGCGAATGTCCGCTTGACTCGTCGCGGCCGGGCGCGCCCGGCGCCAATGAGTTCCCTTTCTGTTTCAGCGGATGCGTTCATGACCGTGCAAAGCCAAGACCTGACCTATGCGCCGATGGCGCCCCAGACCGTCGCCGAGACCGGCCTCAGCCTCGAATTCCTGGTCGAGCTTGCCTGCAAGGTGATGTATCGGCGCGGGCTCAATTCGCTGTCGGACGTGTGCAGGGTCACGCGGCTGTCGGGCGTGGTGATGTCCGAAGTGTTCCAGAGCATGCGCGACGACCGGCTGATCGACACGCTGGGCCAGCTCGGCGGCGACATGCGCGCCGAGATGCGCTACGAGCTCACCGAAAAGGGCCGCTTCTGGGCGATGGAATCCATCGCGCGGGTGGATTACGCCGGGCCCTGTCCGGTGCCGCTGGACCTGTTCGAGAAGGTGGTGAAGGCGCAGTCGGTGAAGGATCACCGCATCACCCGCGAGCGGCTGGTGGACTCCTTCGGCGATCTGGTGCTGCCCGACGGGCTGATCGACCGTCTCGGCCCGGCGGTGAATTCCGGACGCACGATCCTGCTCTACGGCCCGCCGGGCAACGGCAAGTCAAGCTACGCGCACGCGCTGGCGCGGGCCATGGAGGGCAGCATCCTGGCCCCGCACGCGATCCATGTGGATGGCGAGATCATCCTGTATTTCGATCATAACGTGCACCGCCCGATCGGCGATCCCGACGACATCTCGGCCGAGGATCTTTATGGCGCCGACGCGCCCGATCTGCGATTCATCGAATGCATTCGCCCCTCGGTGGTGGCCGGGGCGGAGCTGACCATCGACATGCTGAACCTGCGGTTCAACGCCTCCAGCCGCACCTATCAGGCGCCGCTGCACCTGAAGGCGGCGAACGGGGTGCTGATAATCGACGATCTGGGCCGCCAGCGCGAGACGCCCCAGGAACTGATCAACCGCTGCGTGGTGCCCATGGAGGAGGGCGTGGACTATCTCAGCCTGACCTCGGGGCTGAGCTTCCAGGTGCCGTTCGACACGCTGATGATCTTTTCCACCAACATCCCGCCGGCGGAGCTGGTGGACGGCGCCGGGCTGCGGCGGATCTACTACAAGATCCTGATCGAACGTCCCAGCCGCGAGGATTTCATCAAGATCTTCCTGCGCGTCTGCAAGCGCTACGAAATCATCCCCAAGGAGGAGGCGATCGCCCATATCATCAACGAGCTCTACGCCTCGACCAATATCGACTTTTCGGCCTATCACGCGCCGTATCTGATCGATCAGACCCTGGCGGCCTGCGATTTTCACGGCGTGCCGCGCGAGCTGATCAACGCCTTCATCGACGAGGCCTGGGATAACCTCTACGTCGACGAATCCGCCTGAGGCGCCGCCCGACGGTCCGAAATTCAGGCGCCGCGGCGCCGTCAGCGGCGCAGGCGCGGCTGGGCCCGTTCCGCGTCCACATGCGCAATGCGCCGCTCGGGCGAGGGGGGCTCGACGCCCCCCGAGGCCGGCTTGCCCGACCCGGGGCGCAGCGCCTGCAGATCCGCGAACCTGTCGACGTCTGAAAGCGTGTCCGCGAAAGCCACGCGCCGTCCCGCGAGGGCGACCAGCGAATCGGCGAGCGCGTGTTCGCTCGACCAGCGCACGTTCTCGAACAGACCCGCCGGCGTCGCCGCCCCGCCATGGGCGAGGCCGACCAGCCAGAAACCGCCGTCGGTCGCCGGGCCGAACACCGCCCCGGCGTCGCCGAGCAGCCCGAAGGCGCGGGCGATGCGTGACGGGGTGATGTCTGGAATGTCGGCGCCGATCACCAGGGCCGGTCCGCGCGGCGCCGCGCGCAGCGCGCGCGCCATGCGCGCGCCGAGATCGCCCGCGCCCTGCGGCATGCGCGCCGCGCAGGCCGGCCAGACCCGGCTCTCCATGCCCTCGCGATCCGGCGAAACCGCCAGCACCGTCTCCCATCGCGGATCTCGCGCCAGGCGGCGGATCAGCGATTGCGCCTGATGACGGAACCACCAGGCGGCCGCCACAGGGCCCAAATCGGCGGCAAGCCGGGTCTTGACGCGGCCCGGGCGCGGTTCCTTGACGAAGATCGTCAGACGCGGGCGGGTTCCGGTCACGAAGCGCCCGGCGGCGCCGCCGAGGCGCCGCGGGTCCGGGCAAGCCCGGACCGTTTCGCGCAAGCGCGAAACCCGGCGGGCAAGCCCGCCGTCGCGGCGCGCGCCCAGACCTGAGATCGGGCGCTTTCGGTCAGGCGGCGCGGTTGGGCGGCGCCGCCCGGCGGGGCGCGTCGCGGCGCGGGCGGCGCATCGCGGCGGGGCGCTGGGGGACGCTGCGCCGGTTCTGAGGCGATCGGGACGGTCACCGGCTGACGCTCAACCTGCGTAATCGGCGTTTTCGGCGTCAAGCAGCAGGCGCAGCTCGCGCAGATGCGCCTGCGCCGCGCTGGGATAGTCGCCGGCCTCCTGCGCGGTCTTTTCGGCGATCTCGTCGGACAGCACCCGCAGGGGGCGCCCGGTGGAAAGCGCGGTGATGTAGGTTTCCGCCGCGCGCTCGAAATAATACAGCGTGTTGAAGGCCTCGGCCACGGTGTCGCCGATCGCCAGCACGCCGTGATTGCCCATCACCAGGATTTTCACGCGCGGGTCGCCGAACAGGGCGCAGACGCGCTCGCCCTCCTCCTCGAAGGCCAGGCCGCCGTAGTTTTCATCTATCGCCACGCGGTTGAAGAACATCGCCGAATTCTGGTCGACGGGCGGCAGGCGGCTGTCCGCCAGCGCGGCCAGCGCGGTGGCGTATTTCGAATGCACATGCAGCGCGCAGCGCGCATGGGGCAGGTTGCGGTGCAGCGATCCATGCAGCCCCCAGGCGGTCGGATCGGGGGCGTCGGGGCGGTTCGGGGTGTCGGGATCGTCGGCGTCGATCTCGATCAGGTCCGAGGCGCGGATGCGGGCGAAATGCATCTGGTCCGGGTTGATGAGGAACCGCTTGTCCCGCCCGGTCATCACGCTGAAATGGTTGGCCACGGCCTCGTGCCAGCCGAGCTTCACGGCCCAGCGGAAGGCGGCGGCGAGGTCGGCGCGCAGCTTGGCGTCGGCATTGGCGCCGATGGCGGCGGAGGCCGGGCGGGGCGATGGCGTGGGCATGGCGGGTCTCCCTGTGGATTCACGCCAGAGTGCGGCGCGGGCGGCGCGGGCGCAAGCGTCGGCGCGACAGGCGCGCGTGGTTTTTACGACTCGGTCGGGGCGCTGAACCGGCGGGGCGCATGGCCGGCGCCGCCCTTGGTCGGCGCAAACTTCAACGCCAGCCGCCAGCCCGGAAATCGATCAACGGCGATAGCGGGCGGCGAGGCGTTCGGGCGAGGCGCCCAGGACGAACAGCGCCTGGTTGCTCAGGTTGCGCAGCCCGCGCCGCAGCCAGCCGTCGCGCAGGTAGCGCGCGGCGCTGGTGGTGGCGCTGGCCGCCAGCGGGCGGGTGGGCAGGCGGCGGACCAGGGCCAGATCCTCCATCAGCGGGATCTCGGGATAGCCCCCGGCGGCGCGGTAGCGCAGGGCCGAGACCAACAGCCCCTGATCGCCGAACGGCAGCCCCAGCGCCCGGGCCCGCAGATTGCCCCAGCCCGCCGCCAGCGCCGCCGCGGCGCCGGGGGCGTCGAAGCGCAGCCGGAACCAGCCCGCGGCCTCGGGCGCCGCATTCATGTGCGCGCGCACGGCGCCGGCCCAGCCCGGCGACAGCACCGTGTCGGCATGCAGGAACAGCAGCCAGTCCCCCCGCGCCGCCCGCGCCCCGGCGGCAAGCTGCGCGCCGCGCCCCGGCGGCGTGCGGATCAGCGTCGCGCCCACCGCCTCCGCGACCTCGGCGATGGCGTCGCGCGAGCCGCCGTCGACGATGATCACCTCGCGGATCAGCCCCTCGGTGAGCGCCTCGCCCAGCGCCCCGAGGCAGGGGCCGATGGCGTCGGCGGCCTCGAGCGTCGGGATGACGACGGAGAGCGGCGCCGCCATCAGCCCCGCCCGAGCCGGCGCATGCGTTCGAGGATCAGCACGCCGGAAACCCCGGTCAGCGCGAACACGATCATGACCGGGGTCACGGTGCTTTCCAGCGCCGCGCCGCCGATGCCGGCGATGACCACCCCGATCAGGGTGCCGATGGCCGCCAGGATCGACGAGGCCGACCCCGCCTTGTTCCCCATGGGCGCCAGCGCCAGCGCCGACATGTTGCCGTAGAGCAGCGCGAAGCAGCTGATCGGGATCGCCATGACGCCCATGTAAAGCCACAGCGGCGGGACTCCGTCAAAGGCCAGCGCGAAGACCGCGGCGCCGAGGATCGAGGCCAGCGTCCAGATCTGCATCCCGGCGCGCACCACGCGGATGGCGCCAAAGCGCATCACCAGCCAGGCGTTGGCCAGCGACACCGCGCCGTAGGTCAGCGACAATCCGCCGAAGGCGATGGGCAGCAGGGCGCCGAGCCGGTAGATGTCGCCGAATATCTGCTGCGCCGAACCCAGATACAGCGCGAAGGCCCCGAAGGCGCCGCCGAGCGCCAGCGCGTAGCCCAGCGTCGCCGGGTGGCGCAGCGATTCGGCCAGCGTCGCGATCATGGCGCGCAGCGAGAAGGCGCGCCGGTGTTCCGGGCGCAGGGTCTCGGGCTGTGCCAGCGCCATCCAGGCGGCGGTGGCCAGGCATTGCGCGATCAGCACCCCGAACACCCAGCGCCAGCCGGCGACGGCGACCACCAGTTGCCCCAGCAGCGGCGCGGCGAACACCATGAGCACGAAGGCCGCCGTGGTCAGGGACACGATCCGCGCCATGGCGTCGCCGCTGAACCGGTCGCGGGTGATCGCCAGCCCGACCACGCGGAGCCCCCCGGACCCGAACCCCTGCAGCAGCCGACCGGCGATCAGGGTTTCGAAGCTTTGCGCCGAGGCCGACAGCGCCCCGCCGGCGATGAATATGGCGAAACCCAGAAACGCCGCGCGTCGGCGCCCCAGGCTGTCGGCCACCGGGCCGAGCAGCAGCTGCGATCCGGCCATGCCCGCGAGCACCGCGAACACCACCCATTGCCGCCGGTTGGGATCGGCGAGATCCAGGTCCCGCGCGATCAGCCCCAATGCGGGGATGACGATGTCGGTGGAGAATGCGTTGAGCGCGCCGAGGCTGGCGATCAGCGCCACGAAGGCCAGCGTGCCCTGTGCGCGGGGGGCGCAGGCGCCCTGCGGGATCGGCTGCGGCGATGATGTGGGCGGCATGGCGTCGGGCTCCGGCCTTGGATCGGCGCGCGCAATGTCCTCGCTGGCCAGGATGCGCCGTCTTTCGTAAGGGATGGTTACTAACAGGGGGCGGCGCGCGATGCGACGCCAATGTTTGCAATCGGGGATCGGCGACGCTTTTTGTGCAGGGCGGATCCCGATCCGCCATTGCCGCGGCGGCGAAGATGCGCCTTGATTGCCGCTGCGCCCCGATGGCGAGGCGCGGATGACGCAAAGAAACGGGAGGCCGGCATGACCGAAGCCAAATCGCCGCGCGGCCTCGTCGCCGATCGCGCGGTGCTGCGCCTGTCGGGGGCCGAGACCCGGCCGTTCCTTCAGGATCTGGTCACCAATGACGTCGCCGGGATCGACTCCGGCCCGGTCTACGCGGCGCTGCTGACGCCGCAGGGCAAGTATCTGTTCGATTTTTTTCTTGTCGCCGATCCCGAGGATCCGGAAGCGGCGCTGATCGACGTGGCCGCCGATCGCGCCGGGGCGCTGGCGCAGCGGCTGGCCATGTACCGGTTGCGGCGCAAGGTGGCGATCGGCGAGGCCGGGCTGGGCGTGGCGCTGGTCTGGGGCGAGGGCTGGCGGGAGGTCCCCGGCGCGCTGCCCGACCCGCGCCACGAGGCGCTTGGCGGGCGCGTTTACGCGGCGGACCCGGCGGCGGCGCTTGCCGGCGTCGCGCCCGCCGCCCCCGAGGCGCGCGCCGCGCTCAGGGTGCGTCATGGCGTGCCGGCGAGCGGCGTCGATCTGATCCCCGATGACAGCTATGTGCTCGAAGCCGGGTTCGAGCGCCTGCACGGCGTCGATTTCCGCAAGGGCTGCTATGTGGGGCAGGAAATCGTCGCCCGCATGAAGCACAAGACCGCGCTGCGCAAGGGGCTGGCGCGGGTTGCGATCGACGGCGAGGCGGCGCCCGGGGCGGCGCTGCTCGCCGAGGACGGCAAGCCGGCGGGGGTTCTGGGCTCGGTGGCGGGGGATCGCGGGCTGGCGCATCTGCGATTCGATCGCGCCGGCGGCGTCATGCGCGCCGGGGACGCGGTGGTGAAACGCATCGACTGAACGGCGCGCGCCGCTTGCGGCCCCTTGCGGGGCCGGCCCCCCGGAGGCGGTCCCACCCGCCCGCCCGCCGCCTCCGGGGGGCGGGGGCGGCTCAGCGCCCGGGTTCCGCGGCCAGCAGGGCGGCGAGGCCGCTGCGGTAGTCGGGATATTTCAGCTTCACCCCCAGATCGGCTTTGATGCGGGCGTTGGCGGTGCGCTTGCTTTCGGCGTAGAAGCTGCGGGCCATGGGGGTGAGCTCGGCCTCGGCGAAGGGGATCGCCGGGGGGACCGGCAGGTTCAGCAGCCTTGCGGCTTCCTCGATCACCTCTTCGGGCGGCGCCGGGTCGTCGTCGCAGACATTGTAGGCGGCGCCCGGGTCGGGTCGGGCCATGGAGGCGCGCAGCACGCTGGCGATATCCTCCACATGGATGCGCGAGAACACCTGCCCGGGCTTGACGATGCGCCGCGCGGTCCCGGCGCGCAGCTTGGCGAAGGGGCCGCGCCCCGGCCCGTAGATGCCCGCGAGCCGGAACACATGCACCGGCAGCCCGGTCTCGCGCCACAGATCCAGCCATGCATCCTCCGCCGCCGCGCGCAGCTTGCCGCGGGCCGTCGTCGGGCGGCGTGCGGCGGTTTCGTCGATCCAGGCGCCGCCTCGGTCGCCGTAGACGCCGGTGGTGGACAGGTAGCCGACCCACTGGAACCGTCCGGCCCGCGCGGCGATGGCCGGGCGCAGACGCGCCAGCACCGGGTCGCCTTCCTCGGCGTTGGGCCCGGCGGAGATCAGCAGATGGGTGGCGGCGTCGAGCGCCGCCTCCGGCTCGCTCAGCGGCCAGATCAGGGGCGTCGCGCCCTCGGCCTGTATGGCGCGCGCGGTTTCGGGGTCGCGCACCGTGCCCAGCACGGTCCAGTCGGGCGCGGGCAGACGCCGGGCCAGGACGCGGGCGCTGTAGCCATGGCCGAAACTGAGCAGGGTGCGGGTCATTTGCGTCTCTCCCAAGTGGCCGCTAGGGTCCGGGCCGCACCATAGGGAGCCCTGACGGAAAATGCGATTCACCCCTGCGCTTTGCCTGGGCGCCGCCTTCGCGGCGCTTGCCTCCTCGCCGCTGGCCGCGGCTCCGATCCGCGATTATGCCGACTGCCTGGCGCTGCTGGATCGTGATCCGGGCGCGGCGCGCGAGGCGGCGGGCGAATGGCGCCGGTTCGGCGGCGGCGCCCCGGCGGGGATCTGCGAGGCGCTGGCGCTGTCGGCGCTGGGCGCGCGGGCCGGCGCGGCGCTGCGGCTCGACGCGCTGGCCGGCGACGGGCTGGCGGGGCTCGGCCCCGAGCAGCGGGTGGAGGCGCGCAGCCTCGCCGCCGATCTGTGGCTGGCCGAGGATCTGCCGGATCGGGCGCTGAAATCGCTGGCGGCGGCGCTCGACATCGCGCCGGGCGATCCGGCGCTGCTGGGGGTGCGGGCGCAGGCCCATGCCGCCAAGGGCGACTGGGACGCGGCGATCGCCGACCTCAACGTGGCCATCGCCCGGGCGCCCCGGGCGGCGGGGCTGCATCTGCTGCGCGCCGAGGGGCGGCGCGGGCGCGGCGATTTTGCGGGCGCGCTGCAGGACGCGGAGGCGGCGATCGCGCAGGTCTCCGGGTCCCCGCGCGCCTGGCTGGAGAAGGGCCGCGCCGAGGCCGGGCTGAAGCGCCGCGACGCGGCGCGCGAAAGCCTGCTGCGCGCGGTGGCGCTGGATCGGGACGGCCTCGACGCGCAGGCGGCGCGGCGGGCGTTGCAACGCCTCGACGGCGGGTAGGTCTCAGGGGACCGGCCGGCGTTCAATCGTCGCGGCGCCCAAAAAACCGCCACGCTCGCGCCGCCCGCCACCTCCCCGCAACCCTCAATGAAAACCCGAAAAAAGCCCGCCGCAGGCGCCCGATGCGGCGCAGCCGCGAGGGCTCCGCCAAACGGGAGGTCGCCCCGCGAGGGGCGGCCGACGGGCGGGAGCCTTCGGCCTCGACATCGCGCGGAGCGCGTCCCGGCAACCGAAGGGTCAGCGGCAGACCGGGCCGGCGGCGCGGCTCGCGGTGTCGAGGTGAAAATGGTTTCGGTGCATGGCGTTGTAGTCGGGGCCGAGCACGGTGCCGAACAGGCCGCAGGCGGCGCGCCAGCCGGCGCGCAGGAACCGCCCCTCCGCGCCGCGTCCCCAGCCTTGCGTCAGGGTCACGCGCCGCCCGTCCGACAGGATGAAACCGGACAGGTCCATGGCGTTGCCCGCGGCGTGTTCGGACAGGCGCCCGCCGGGGCGGTTGTTGCGCGGGCGGCAGGCGTAGCCGCCGCTCGGGGTGATCGCGACCAGGGTTCGGGACAGCTCGCGTTTCGCCGCCGGGGCCGGGCCGCGTTCGATCCAGTCGGCCAAGCGGCGCGCGGTGCGGCAATTCACCGTGACCGGCGGGATCAGCGCCACGCCGAACGCGCGGCCCAGCTCCACCGGCGCGGGGACGCCGCAATAGCCGGGGCCGGGGATCGGGGCCAACACGCGCCCGCGCAGCCGCGGATCGCCGCAGATCTTCTTGTATTGGGCGGGGGCGTTCGGGGCCGGGGGCTGCGCGGCGGCGGGCGCGCTTGCGGCGACGAGGGTCACGATCGCCAGCAGCGCGGCCCATGCCGGGCGGCGGCGGGCGCGGGGCGCGGTCATGCCCGCGCCCGCCTCAGTCTTCGCCGCCGCCGCCGCCGCCAGCAGTGCCGCCGCCAGTGTCGGCGGCGCCGGCGGCGGCGGCGTTGGCGGGGGGGCGCGCCGGACCCGGCGCGGGGGCGCCGCGGCCGAAATCCGGGGCGCTGGTGTCCTGGCCGGCGTCGATGATGCCGCGCCGGATCGCCCGGGTGCGGGTGAAATAGTCGAACAGCAGATCGCCGTCGCCGGTGCGGATGGCGCGCTGCAGGGCGAACAGTTCTTCGGTGAAGCGGCCGAGGATTTCCAGCGTCGCCGCCTTGTTGTTGAGGAACACGTCGCGCCACATGGTCGGGTCGGAGGCGGCGATGCGGGTGAAGTCGCGAAACCCGGCGGCGGAGTATTTTATCACCTCGGTGGAGGTCACCCGGCGCATGTCGTCGGCCACGCCCACCATGGTGTAGGCGATCAGATGCGGCGCGTGCGAGGTCACCGCCAGCACCAGATCGTGATGCCCGGGGTCCATTTCGTCCACATGGGCGCCGCAGCCCTCCCACACCCCGCGCAGGCGGGCGACGGCGCGGGGGTCGGAACCCTCGGGCGGGGTGAGGATCACCCAGCGGTTGTCGTAGAGTTCGGCGAAGCCCGATTCGGGGCCGGAATTCTCGGTGCCCGCCAGCGGATGCGCGGGGATGAAATGCACCTGCGGAGGCAGATGCGGGGCGATGGCCTCGATCACCGCGGCTTTCACCGAGCCGGCGTCGGACAGGGTGGCGCCGGGCTTCAGCGCCGGGGCGATGTCGCGCGCCACCGCGCCCATGGCCCCGACGGGCACGCAGAGCATCACCAGATCGGCGTTTGCCGCCGCCGCGGCGGCGCTGTCATGCACCGAATCGCAGAATCCGAGCTTTCGCGCGATGTCGCGGGTTCTGGCCGAGCGCGCGTGCCCCGCGACATGACCCGCCAGCCCGGCGCGGCGCAGCGCATGGGCGAAGGACGAGCCGATCAGCCCCAGGCCGATCAGCGCCACGCGGTCATAGACCGGTTTTCCGGCCGGCGCGGTCATCGGGCCTGCGCCATGAAACCGGCGGCGATTTCGGCGACCAGCCGGCAGGCGGCTTCGTCGCCCACTGTGATGCGGATATGCGCGGGCAGCCCGTAGCCCGCCACCTTGCGCAGGATCACGCCGCGGGCCTTGAAGAAGGCGTCGGCGGGGTCCACCCGGTCGGCGCCGAATCTTGCGAGCAGGAAATTGGCGTGGCTCGGCAGGGTGGGGATCCCGGCGCGGGCCAGCTGCTTGGCCAGCCAGTCGCGCCAGACCTCGTTGGCGACGGCGCAATGGTCGCGGTAGTCGATGTCGCGGATCGCCGCTTCGCCCGCCGCCAGCGCCGGGGCCGAGACGTTGAACGGGCCGCGCATGCGGTTGAGCGCGTCGATAACGTGATCCGGCGCGAAGGCCCAGCCGAGCCTGAGCGCCGCCAGCCCGTGGATCTTCGAAAACGTTCTGGTCATCACCACGTTGTCGCGGGCCGCGACCAGCGCCGCGCCGCCGTCATGGCCGGGCTCGCGCACGTATTCGGCATAGGCGCCGTCGAGGACCAGCAACGCCCGCGGGGGCAGGCCGGCGGCGAGCCGCGCCAGCTCCGACCGGTCGATCATGGTGCCGGTGGGGTTGTTGGGGTTGGCGACGAAGACCAGCCTGGTGCGCGCGGTGCAGGCGGCGAGCAGGGCGTCCGCATCGGTGCGGAAATCGGTTTCCGGAGCGGCGACCGGGGTCGCGCCCGCTGCGCGCGCGCTGATCGGATACATGGAGAAGCCATGGGCGGAGTGCAGCACCTCGTCGCCCGGCCCGGCATAGGTCTGGCACAGCAGCGAGATGATCTCGTCCGAGCCGGCGCCGCAGATCAGGCGCGCGGGGTCGAGGTTTTCGACCTCGGCGATGGCGGCGCGCAGGCGCGCATGGCCGCCGTCGGGATAGAGCGCGAGGCCGTCGGCGGCCTCGCGATAGGCCTCGCGCGCCTGCGGCGAGGGGCCGTGGGGGTTTTCGTTGGAGGACAGCTTGATGACGCGGTTGGCCCCGGGGACGGCGCTTTCGCCGCCGACATAGGGCGCGATGTCGAGCACGCCGGGCTGCGGGACGATGGTCGGGTGCGGTTGCGTGGCGGTCATCGAAGGGTCCTCGATCTGCGGTCAGAGGCTTCTAACGCCTTGATTGCGCGCGCGCCACCGCCTTTGCGCCGCGTCAGTCAAACGGCGCCCGCCTGCGGCGGGCATTCCCCTTGCTGGCGCGGGTCGCGAGGTTTCGGGGTTTCGCCGGCGCCGCGGGCGTTGCCGGAGGGCGCGCGCCGGGGTCAGGGCTTGAGGCGGCCGCCGCTGGCGAGCAGCCGCCAGCACAGGGTCCAGAGCAGGGCGATCAGCCCCAGCGACACCGCGAAGCTGGTCCAGGGCGCGGCGTCCGAAACCCCGAGCGCGCCGTGGCGAAAGCCGTCGATCAGGTAGAAGATGGGGTTGGCGCGGCTGATCTGGCGCAGGGGGTCGGGCAGGATGGAGATCGAATAGAAGGCCCCGCTGAGGAAGCTCAGCGGGGTGATGACGAAATTGGTGATCGCCGACATCTGGTCGAATTTTTCGGCGAAGATCCCCGCGACCACCCCGGTCAGCGCCATGATCAGCGCGCCGGCGAAGGCGAACCAGAGCAGCCAGAGCGGCGCGACTGGCCAGACGCCGCCCAACGAGAACGCCGCGATCCCCGCCGCCGCCGCCACCGCCATGCCCCGCGCCACGCCGCCGAAGGCCAGCCCGGTCAGCAATTCGCCCGGGCTGAGCGGGGGCATGAGCGTGTCCACGATGTTGCCCTGGATCTTTGACACCAGAAGCGAGGACGAGGTGTTGACGAAGGCGTTCTGCAGCACGGTCATCATCACGATCCCCGGGGCCAGGAACGCCGCCACCGGGACGCCGGACGCCGGGGCGGCGCGCCGCCCCGCCAGCGCCACGGTGAACACCGCCATGAACAGGGTCGCCGTCACCGCCGGCGCCAGCAGGGTCTGGGTCCAGACATTGAGGAAGCGCAGCGTCTCGCGCTTGCAGAGCGTGGCGAGGCCCAGCGCGTTGACGCGCCCGAAGCGGCGCTGGCCCATGGCGAGGCGGGGGCGGGTGGCGGACATTTCGGGGCCTCGTCGGTCTGGGCTGGGGCGGGGCGGGTCTGGCGGGCGCCGGGGAGGGAAGGGGCGGGGCGGGGCGCGATCCGGCTTCGCTCTCCGGTTTCGACCCGTGCCGCCCGCGCCGCGACGGCGTCGCGCAGGGGAACGCGGCGGCCCCCATCTTGTAACCGCCGCGGGGAGGGTTACAATAGGGGGGAAACGCAAATCGCGGATTTCCCGTCATCGCGGAGGATGGGCGGCCACCAAGGCCGGGGGCAGGCCGTTGCCCCGATCCGGCAAGCAGGAGTGACAGCGCATGTCGTGGACCGACGATAGGGTCGAGGCGCTCAAGACCATGTGGGGCGAGGGGCGCAGCGCCAGCCAGATCGCCAAGGCCCTGGGCGGCGTCACCCGCAACGCGGTGATCGGCAAGGTGCATCGCCTGGGCCTGTCCAACCGCGCGGCGGCCGGCAAGCCCGCGCCCGAAGCGGCGGCGTCCGCCGCCGCCAAGCCGGCGGCCAAGCCCGCCGCGAAGTCCGCCGAGCCCGCCCCGCCCCGCCCC
>NZ_JBWOMN010000072.1:0-3742 GCF_056449545.1 Oceanicella sp.
CGCGCGGCTCTTTTCATGGGGGCGCTCGGGCCCCGGGCGGGTGGGCAGTGCGCTTTGTGGCCGGTGGGGGGGGCCGCCGGCGCGGCGGGGCTGGCGCTGGATCGGGGCGCGGCAGCGCCGCCGCCGGGGGCCAGCGTCGCCGCCCCCGGCGGCGCCCGGCTGATGCGCGTCGAACCGCTGGTTTTCTGGCTGCTGGGCGCTGGGGAGGCGCCGCTCGTCGCCAGCGCCGAGGGCGCGGCGCTCGACCTGTCGCAGGCCCGCGCGTCGCTGCGGGTCGAGGGCGCGCGGGCGGCGGATCTGCTCAACCGCTTCACTGCGCTGGACCTGCGCGAAAAATCCTTCCCCGACGGCGCGGTCGCGGCCACCGGCGTCGCCCATTCGCCGGTCACGGTGCTGAGGCGCGACGACGCGGGCGCGCCGGGCTACGACCTGTTCGCGGCGCGCAGCTATGCGCAGTCGATCCGCGATCACATGGCGCGTCACGCGGCGATGATGGGCTGAGCGCGGGGCGGCTCAGATCCAGAAATCATCCGCGTCGAGCGCCACGGGCGCGACGCCGCGAATGTCGATGACCGCGTGATCCAGCACGATGCGGGCGCCGCCGTCGATGCGGATCGGATCCGGCGCCGCGTCGAGATCGAAGCCGCGCAGGTCGATCCAGTCCTCGCCCGGGTTGAAGTCCAGCACCCGGTCGCGGCCGTCGCCGGGGGCGAAGACGAAACGGTCCGCGCCCAGCCCGCCGCGCAGCTGATCCTGCCCCGGCCCGCCGCGCAGCGCATCGGCGCCGACGCCGCCGTTCAGACGATCGAAGCCGCGCCCGCCGGTCAGCAGATCGTCGCCGGCGCCGCCCTGCAGGGCGTCGCGCCCGCCCTGGCCGTGCAGCGTGTCGTCGCCCAGCCCGCCATGCAGCGCGTCCGCGCCATTGCCGCCGCGCAGCCGGTCGGCGCCGGCGCCCCCGGCCAGCCTGTCGGCGCCGCGCCCGCCCCACAGCGCGTCGTCGCCGCGCCCGCCCTCCAGCCGATCGGCGCCGCGATCGCCGCGCAATTCGTCATTCCCGGCGCCCCCGCGCAGCAGATCGTCGCCGCCCAGCCCCCGCAACGCGTCGTCGCCGCCGCGCCCGCTGAGGAAATCCGCTTTCGCGCCGCCGGTGAAAACGTCCGGGTCGGCGGCGCCGATCTGGCGGGTCTCGGTGAGCAGATGCAGGTCGAATTCCCGGATCTCCAGCCAGCCGGCGCCGCCGGTGACTTCGGCCCCAAGCTCCACATCCATCAGCCAGAGATCGCCGGAGACCACGCCGCTGTCTTTCAGGTGATCGAGAATCGCCGCGAGGTCGATCCTGGCGTCGGCGATCGGCGTCGGCGCGGCGAAGGCGGCGTAGGTCCAGTCGCTCGGATTGCCCGGATCGTCCGGGCGCAGCGAGAATGCGTAGTCGATGCCGTCGATCCGCGCCACGCCCTGGGACGCGCCGCCGGGCGCGGCCTCGCCGGATTTCAGCCAGACCATGATTTCATGGGTGATGGCGGCGGCCCCGCCCCCGGGATCGCTGCTCAGCCACAGGTCCAGCGCCACGTTGAAGCCGCCGTCAAGCCCGCCCCAGTCGAGATCCGCCTTCAGGTCCAGTTCGGTGATCAGCGACAGCTCCACCGGCAGCGCATGCCCTCCGGTCTCGCGGCCGAACGGTTTCTTGCCGACGAAGATTTCGGGATAGGACAGCACCCGGCGCGGATCCGCCCGGGTCCAGTCCCAGTCGAAACGCACCCCGTCCGTCAGGCTGTCGCCATGGGTCACGGTCTGGACGAAGTCCGCGCCGTTGACCAGGTCCCGCCGTCCCCACGTGTTGTTCTGCAGAATCACCCCGTCAAGCGCCACCCATGCGCCGTCGGAGGAGAGCACGCCCCCCATGTCCCACACCCCGTTGTCTTCACCCGCGGCCAATCTGCGCCGCCGGTCTCCACAAAGCGTTAAGCCCCGAGAGCGACATCGCTAAAATCCGGCTTTTCTCGACCCGCGCCGGGCCTTAGACAGAGGGCATGGACGACAGCGTCAAACTCCCCGAAGGCGTCGCCTGGCCCGAACTGGCGGCGGGCTGGGTGTGGCTGGTCGGCGCCGGGCCGGGGGACCCGGGGCTGCTGACGCTGCACGCGGTCAACGCGCTGCGTCAGGCCGACGTGATCGTCTATGACGCGCTGGTGGACGAACGCATCCTCGCCTGGGCGCGCCCCGGCGCCGATCTGGTGTTCGCCGGCAAGCGCGGGGGAAAACCCTCGGCGCGCCAACGCGACATCTCGCTGACGCTGGTGGATCTGGCCCGCGCTGGGCGCCGGGTGCTGCGGCTGAAGGGCGGCGATCCCTTCGTGTTCGGGCGCGGCGGCGAGGAGGCCGAGACCCTGGTCCAGCACGGCGTGCCGATCCGCATCGTGCCGGGGATCACCGCGGGCATCGGCGGGCTGGCCTATGCCGGGATTCCGGCGACCCATCGCGACGTGAACCAGGCGGTCACCTTCCTCACCGGCCATGACCAGAAAGGCGAAACGCCGACCTCGCTGAACTGGGAGGCGATCGCCAGGGGCTCGCAGGTCATCGTCATGTACATGGCCATGAAGCATCTGGCGCGCATCGCCGAACGCTTCATCGCCGCCGGGCGCGACCCGGACGAACCGGTGGCCATCGTCACCCGCGCCACCGCGCCCGATCAGCAGGTGCTGGAAACCACCCTGTCGCGCGCCGCCGCCGCCGCGGCGGCCGCCGGCGTCGCGCCGCCGGCGGTGGTCTGCGTGGGGCGCGCGGTGCTGCTGCGCCAGGCGCTGGACTGGGCCGAAGGGGTCGCGCCGCGCAATCTCGACCCGCTGGGGCGCGGGCGCCCGGCCGAGGATGGCTGACGCATCACCATGGGTCGACCCGGCGGCGCTGGACAGGGGGCGGGCGATCCCCTACCTGTGAAACGCCCCGCCGCGCGGCGGGGCTTGTTCTCGGGGCGGGGCGGAAATCCCCACCGGCGGTGATGGCCGATCCTTCGGCACGAGCCCGCGAGCGCTCTCCCGGCGGGAGAGGTCAGCAGAGCCCGGTGCGACCCCGGCGCCGACGGTCACAGTCCGGATGATAGAGAACGGAATCGGCGCCCGCGGAATCGCGGGCGCGCGACCGTCGTCCTGATTCACACTGTCTCCGGAAAGGGAGCGCAATGGATCAGACCGAACAGACCCGGACGTCCAGTCGAAAAGTGGCGTTCATTCAGGCCCGCTGGCACGCCGGCATCGTCGATCGCTGCAGAGAGGCCTTCGTCGGCGAAATCGCCCGGCTCACCAACACCGCCACCGAGGTGGCGGTGTTCGATGCGCCGGGCGCCTTCGAGATCCCGCTGCTGGCCCGGCGCCTGGCCGAAAGCGGCGACTACGCGGCGGTGGTCGGCGGCGCCTTCGTCGTCGATGGCGGCATCTACCGCCACGACTTCGTCGCCCAGACCGTGGTCGCGGCGCTGATGGAGGCGCAGATGGCCACCGGGGTGCCGGTGCTCTCGGCGGTGCTCACCCCGCACAGCTATCAGGAGACCCCGGCCCACGACGCCTTCTTCGCCGAACATTTCCGGGTGAAAGGCCGCGAGGCGGCGCAGGCCTGCATCGAGATCCTCGCCACCCACGCGCAGCTTGCGACGGCCTGACCCGCGCCCTCCCCGCGCCCGCCCTCCCCGCGCCCGCCCCCCCCCCCGCCCGCCGGCGCGCAGCGCCAAGCGGGCCGCGCGGCG